>NZ_JBQCVF010000058.1:0-1236 GCF_051962515.1 Neisseria sp. P0009.S007
TGATTGATTTTCAGACGGCCTTGCGGATTGACAAGGCCGTCTGAAAATATGCTGATTCAAAGCGGAATCAGGAATCTTGTTGTACTTTTAAGACCGCTTGAACCACGTCTTCTACGGTGCGCACGTTGCGGAAGTCTTCGGCTTGCAGTTTGCGGCCGGTTTCGCGTTTGATGTGGTCGATAAGGTCGATGGCGTCGATGCTGTCGATTTCCAAATCTTCGTAGAGGTTGGTTTCGGGTTTGATGCGTTCCGGTTCGATTTCAAACAGGTTAACTAGTGCATCGGTCAGCAGGGCGCGTACTTCTTGTTCGGTCATCTTCTCTCTCCCTTATGCTTGGCGGCTCTTGACGAACTCGGCCAGTGTTTTGACGTTGGCGAAGTTTTCGCGCAGGTTGTCGTTTTCTCCGTCGAGCTGGAAGCCGAAGGTTTTTTGTACGGCCAAACCAAGTTCCAATGCATCAACCGAATCCAGACCCAGGCCGTCGTCGCCGAAAAGCGGATCTTCGCTGCCGATGTCGGCAACGGTAATATCTTCCAGACCTAAGCTGTCGATGATTAATTGTTTGATTTGGTTTTCTAAATTGCTCATGTGGTTTTCCTTGTAAAATAGTCTTGCAGGTATTCGTTTAAACGTCGTGCGGCGATGGGCAGGGGTTTTTCTGCCAGCCATTCTTCAGGCAGGATATCGTCGCCGACGGTAATTTCATAATGAATTTTTTGTGGCGGGATTTTGTACCACGGCTGCCCCTTTTTAAAATTGGGCGGCGTCATCTTGATGCACACGGGCGTGATGACTGATGCGCTGCGCAAACCGAGCGATACGGCGCCGCGGTGCATTTTAACCTGTCCGTCCCAACCTGTGCGCGTGCCTTCGGGGAAAATCAGCAGACTTTGCCCGCTTTTGAACACGGCATCGATTTCTTCCAGCATTTCCATGCTTTCATCGTTGGGGATGTAGCCGGAAGCGATAATCTGGCTTTTCATGCTGGGGTTGTGCAACAGGTCTTTTTTAACCAGTACGTTCGGCTCGGAATAATGGCTGATCAGCAAGACGACATCCAAAAGCGAGGGATGGTTGGCAAGAATGAGCTGACCGGGTTTGCCGAGTTTTTCCAAGCCGTTGAAACGGACGCTCAATACGCCCGACCATTGCAGGTAGCCGACGAAGAAACGCCAAACTTTGCCTATCATGCGTCTTGCTTCAAGTTGGCGTTTGATGTCGCCTTTGGTCGATTT
>NZ_JBQCVF010000058.1:1336-12435 GCF_051962515.1 Neisseria sp. P0009.S007
TTGCTGGAGGAGGCCTGCCATGCGGCGATATTGAAGCTGAAACGGCAAACGTTTTGAGGCATGATGTCTTTCAATGTTTTACATTTTCATACATTGTAATGAAATGAGTTAGTAAAAGCTAGGCTCTGTTATAATGCATATTGTAACGTAATTTATTCCCGGATGACATTTTATGCCTTCAATACCGAGTGCCCCGATTTATGATGTGGCTTCGCTGCTTCCGCACAGCGGACATATGGTGCTTATCGACTGTGTGAAAGAATTTGGCGATGACTATACGGTTTGCCGTGCGCCGGTTGGCGATAAGCATATTTTGCTGCAGGACGGCGTGTTGCCGTCTATGGCTTATATGGAATTGATGGCGCAGGGCATAGGCGCGTTTGCAGGCATTGAGGCTTTAAAGGCCGGAGAGCCTGTCCGTTTGGGTTTTTTATTGGGAACGCGTAAGCTGGATTTGTTTGCCGATTCAGTGCCTGTCGGTATTGAGTTGGAAGTCAGGGCGCATGTGTCCATTCAGGATTTGGGCGGCATGGGCGTATTTGATTGCGAGTTGCGCTGGACGGATGCGCCGGAAGATGTGAAGCATCTGTTGCCGCCGGACGGTTTGCTGGCAAAAGCCTCTTTAAATGTGTACAGTCCGAAAGACGGTCAAATCATTTAAACCGTTTACAAGGCCGTCTGAAAAGACAAAGATTCAGACGGCCTGTCGATATAGTGAGAAAACGTATGAGTGAAACTATTTTAATTACAGGGTCTAATCGCGGTATCGGCAAAGCCGTCGCACTTGGTTTGGCGCAGGACGGCTTTGATATTGTCGTCCACTGCCGCAGCCGCCGCGATGAAGCGGAAGCTGTCGCGGAAGAAATCCGTGCATTGGGTAGAAATGCGCGCGTGTTGCAGTTTGACGTATCTGACCGTGAAGCCTGCCGTGAAATTTTGATTGCCGACATTGAGGTAAACGGCACATATTACGGCGTGGTGTTGAATGCCGGCCTGACGCGCGACAATGCGTTTCCTGCGTTTACTGATGATGATTGGGACTTGGTGCTGCGTACCAATTTGGACGGTTTTTATAATGTGTTGCACCCTTTGACCATGCCGATGATCCGCCGCCGCAAAGCAGGACGGATTGTGTGCATGGCATCGGTGTCCGGTTTGACGGGCAACCGCGGTCAGGTCAATTACAGCGCGTCCAAAGCGGGCCTAATCGGCGCAGCAAAAGCCTTGGCAGTTGAGTTGGCAAAACGCAAAATTACCGTCAACTGTGTGGCGCCGGGTCTTATCGATACCGATATTATCGATGAGAACGTGCCTGTCGAAGAAATCTTAAAGGCCATCCCTGCCGCGCGTATGGGATTGCCCGAGGAAGTGGCGCATGCGGTGCGCTTTTTGATGGATGAAAAAGCGGCGTACATTACGCGCCAAGTGATTGCTGTGAACGGAGGTTTGTGTTGAATACCAGAAGAGTCGTAGTAACAGGTATCGGCGGTATTACCGCCTTCGGCCGTGATTGGCAAAGTATTCAGACGGCCTTTAAAGCCGAAAAAAACGCGGTCAAATACATGGACTGGAGTGGACGCTTTCCTGAATTGGAAGCGCAACTGGGTGCGCCGATTGAAGGCTATTCTCCTCCCGAACACTGGACGCGCAAGCAGCTTAGAAGCATGGGTCGCGTATCGCATTTGTGTGTTGATGCAGCGGAACAAGCCTTGACGGATGCAGGCTTGCTGGGTGATGAAAGCATTACAGACGGCCGTATGGGCGTAGCGTGCGGTTCGTCTGTCGGCAGCACCAAGGACATCGGCGATATGGGCGAACTTTTGATAACAGGCACATCGCGCAATTTCAACGCCAATACTTATGTGCGTATGATGCCGCATACGACTGCCGCCAATATCGGTATTTTCTTCGGCTTGAAAGGCCGCATTATCCCGACCTCGAGCGCGTGTTCTTCGGGTAGCCAAGGCATTGGTTATGCTTACGAAGCGATTAAATACGGCCTGATTGATATGATGCTGGCCGGCGGCGGCGAAGAATTTTGTCCGTCTGAAGTTTATGTTTTCGATTCACTTTATGCCGCCAGCCGCCGCAACGGCGAACCTGAGCTGACGCCGCGCCCTTACGACAACGCTCGAGACGGCTTGGTCATCGGCGAAGGCGCAGGCATTTTCGTATTGGAAGAATTGGAACACGCCCGTGCGCGCGGTGCAAAAATCTATGCCGAGCTTGTCGGCTATGGTGCCAACAGCGACGGCAGCCACGTTACCCAGCCGCAAAAAGAAACCATGCAAAAATGTATGGAGCTTGCGCTGAAAGACGCCGGTATTACGCCTGATATAGTCGGCTATGTCAGCGGCCACGGTACGGCGACCGAAAAAGGCGATATTGCCGAAACATTGGCTACTGAGGCGGTGTTTGGTTTTGTGCCTATGAGTTCGCAAAAAAGCTATCTCGGCCATACACTCGGCGCGTGCGGCGCGTTGGAAGCCTGGTTTACCATCGAAATGATGAACAGCGGCTGGTTTGCGCCGACTGTTAATTTGGAAAACATCGATCCGCGTTGCGGCAAGGTGGATTACATCCAAACTGGCGGACGCGAGATTCAAACCAATTATGTGGTCAGCAATAACTTTGCTTTTGGCGGCGTCAATACTTCGCTGGTGTTCAAACGTTGGCAAGAATAATCATCGCTTGATGTTATGATTAAAGGCCGTCTGAAACGTATCTTGAGTTTCAGACGGCCTTTATTTCATTTAGAGCTTGAGCCGCTTTTGGATTTTATTCATTTGTTTTCTTCTGACTCAAATCCACCAGCCTTGTTCCGGCCAAGAAGTCGTAGAGGAACTGGCGGTCGGGATGGAACAGGGCGAAGCCCCATGGCAGGATGAGCCAAATGAGCGCGGCACCGAATGCGCCTTTAGGCGGGATATTGAGCAGATGGCGCAATCCGGCGTAGGCAAATAGAGGAATGAAAACAATAAAAATGCTAGCCCAAATAAAGCGCAGGCGCAGTTGTGGTAGGGGCGGTTGGGTATCGTTTTTATCGGCTAAACCGATCTTCCATGTCTGCATGGCGAGGGTTTGGCCTTTTTTGTCCCAGTTGGCGCGGAAGTAGAGCCACCATGCGTAGAACAGAATCAGACAGGTTGTCAGCATGGACAGGCGCGTGGAAATTGGATTGAGAAAGATGGCGACAATACCGGCTGCAAGGGCGGCAATGCTGGTCACGGCGCCGGTCAGTAGAAGTTCGTAAACCAGTGCGGCGAGGCGGCGTTTGAGTGGGGCGGTAGGAAGACGGGTCATAATGCGATGGAAACGGAAATGGGTTTGATGGAAATAAAAACAGGCCGTCTGAAACGGGATAGGATGTTCAGACGGCCTGTTACTGTCAGGATTAACGATGTGGACGTTTTTGACCGCGTGCCTGTTGGGCAGCCATTTGGTTCATTTCCTGACGGGTCGGACGTTTTTTGAAGATGGCGTGCGCTTCGTCAACGGAACATTTTTGTGACAGGCAAACCAAGGTAATTGCGTCTTTTTGATGTTGGCCGCCGCTGTGGTACATACGGCGCAGGTTGGCTTCGTTGATACGGCCTTTTTCCGGATCGATGTCGAATTTTTTCAGGCGCTCGAGGAATTGGCGTTGCTGACGGCGTGAAGTCCAAACGAAACCGCCTGCGGCAGCGGCTACGATGATGGCGGCCAACAGGATGGCGAGCGGCCATGAGTCGACGATCAGAACGATGATGAGGCTTAATACGGCAGTGGTCAGCAGGGCCAGACCGCCGATGCGAAGTTTGGTTTTATTATCCATATGGTTGGTGTTTCCTTGTTTTTTGCTGGAAGAGGCCGTCTGAAATGCGAGGTTCAGACGGCCTGAATTTGAGTTTACGCTATTTTACAGTATTTTCTGTTTTTGGGGCGTATTGCGTGCAAGTTTCTTGACGCGTGGAAACGGTTTTTAGGCGGCCAGCGAAGTAACGAGTTGTTTGAACTCGGTCCATGCATCGCCTTCTTCCGCGCCTTTGATGATGCGGTCGATTTTGGCGCAGGTTTTGAGCGCGTCGAGCAGGCGGTTGATGGAAATGCGTTTGGCCGCCATCGGTGCAAGGGTCTGCTTGTCGCCCCATAAACGCAGGCTGTTGCGCAGGCTTTGGATGTTTTGTCCCTGCTTGAGTGCGGCAGTCAGGCGGATTAGGGTGCGGATGTCTTCGGAAACCGCCCACAACAGCAAAACCGGCTCTTCGCCTTCTTCTTCCAAACCGTCCAGCAAACGGGAAACGCGCAGGGCATCGCCTTTCATCCATGCGCCCGCCAGTTGGAATACGTCGAAGCGGGCGACGGTGGCAACCGCGGCCTCTGCGTCGGCAATATTGATCAAATGGCCTTGAGGATGGAGCAGGGCGAGTTTTTCGATTTCCTGACGGGCGGCCAAAAGATTGCCTTCGACGCGCTCGGCAAAAAGGGCGAGTGCTTCAGGTTCGATATCCAAACCCTGCTGTTTCAGACGGCCCTGTATCCATTGCGGCAAAGCATGTGGCGCAACGGCTTTGGCTTCTAAGACGATGCCTTTGCCTGCCAATGCGGAAAACCATTTGGACTGTATTTGCGCTTTTTCAAGCTTGGGCAGGAGGATAAGCGTAACCGTATCTTCGGGCAGGCGTTCGGCGAAGGTTTGCAGGGCATCGCCTCCGTTTTTGCCGGGTTTGCCGTTGGGAATGTGGATTTCCAGTAGTTTCAAATCTGCAAACAAACCTGCGCTGCCGGCACTTTGCAACAGCTCGTTCCAGTCAAAATTGTTTTCGGCGGTATAGACTTCGCGGTTGAGATAACCTTGTTTTTTTGCGGCTGCGCGCAGCGTATCCAAAGCCTCGATGCGCAACAAATCCTCTTCGCCGTGAATAATGTACAACGGTTTGAGCGGCGTATCGGGGCGCAGGCTCTCAATGGGCGCGGCAGCCATTATTGCGCCTTCAGAAAAGTCAGGCGGCGGACGATTTGATCTGCGGCGTCAATGCGCATTTCAGACCAAATGGTTTCTTCCTCTTCCTGTTTACCCAAAACTTCGCTGTCGGCGTAGTCCATGGTGCGGTGAACCTTAATTTCCAGCGGTTCGCCAACCGGCTCGCCGTTGCGGAAGGCTTGGGCTTTGACGGTCATGGCCAGCAGGTATTCGTTGATTGCGGCGGCGCGGGTGATGGTGTAGATATCGCGGCGTTTTTGAAAGTCGATAACGCGCAGGGTGATTTGTGATTCGGCTTCGCTAACCAGATGCCCATCGGCACGGCGTAAGGCATTTTCCAGCGCTTTTTGCATGACGGCTCCGCCTTCTACATGCCAGTTTTGATAAGGCAGCGGCTGCGAAGTCACGCCTGTGCCTTTCAGGTGGAAACCGCAAGAGGCAAGCACTAGGGCGAGTGCAGGCAATAGGATTTTTTTCATTGGATATTCCTTCGTTGAAACCGGTTACGGTATCGTCGGATTATAACGAATAATGTTTAGGCCGTCTGAAACCGTAAACGGAAAGTCTTTCAGACGGCCTTGTCTTTGATGGCGCAAATCTTATTTTTCCAACCAAATCAGGCTGACCATGCGGCCGGTTTGTCCGTCGCGGCGGTAGGAGAAGAAAGTATCGCGTTCCAAGACAGTGCAATGGGTGCCGCCATAAATCATGTTCACGCCCTCGCGGTGCAGAACCATGCGCGCCAAAGCGTAAATGTCGGCAAGGTATTTACCGCCGCCGATGTCTTTAAACGCATCGGCAGCTTCCGGCATGGGTGTGCAAAACGCATCAAATACATCTTGCCCCACCTCAAACGCATCAGGGCCGATGGCAGGGGCGAGATAGGCCATGATTTCCAACGGCTCGACATTCATTGCCGCAATAGTGTTTTGCAAAACGCCACCGGCCAAACCGCGCCAACCTGCATGAGCCGCCGCAACGACTGTCCCTGCTTTGTCGCAAAACAAGACAGGCAGGCAATCGGCAGTCATCGAAGCGCAAGCGACTGTTCCCGTTGTATCCACCGAGGCATCGGCGTCGGGTGTATTCCCTAACGCTTCGGCGGCATTTACAACAATGGTGCTGTGGATTTGATTGAAGTAGGCAATGGGCAGGCCGACTTGTTCCTGTACGATTTCTCGGTTGCGGAGCACGGCTTCCAGATTGTCGCCGACGTGTGAGCCGACATTCAGGCTGCGATATACGCCTTCGCTGACACCGCCGTTGCGCGTGGTAATAAGCGTTTTAACATTGGCAGGGGCAGGCCAGTCGGCAGTCAAAAAATTCTTGCCTTGCGGGGCGAGGTTTAGGGTTTCTGTGATGGTTTTCATGGGGTGGTTGGGCTTTTAGGGAGATTTAAATACCCTGTTAGAGATATTAAAGTGTAATAAATATACATAAGTAATTTTTGATGGGGTGTGGAACATTCATCCCAATTCAGTTTAGATGACATTTTCCCTGTTTCAGAGTACGTTGCAATGCCAACTTGCTCTAATGGAACATTGAAAATCTGAAGAGGTTCAATATCTGATTTGACGGTATTCTGAATGCTTTCGAATTTTCCTTGGTCTATTTGTTGTCCAACTCGGTGGGCGAGGCGGTTTCTAATTGTATTTACATTTGTAAAAATTTTATATCCCCAATCTGGTAGCCCTAAAGACTTAGCCATTTTTAGTTTATGATCGAAACTGATTGTGATTTTCTGTTCTTCCTTATCTTTTTTCTCTTGAAACCAAAACATTTTTTCTTGGTTGCAAATGCTACATATATAGAGTTCCAAAAACTGCTCGCAGATTAAATGGATTCTGAGAACTGCACCGATTTCATCATTTGTTTTCAACCCATCTTCTATTGTTCCCAAATTTTCTATCATTAATTTGGAAAATAACAAATTAAACATTTCTATATTCATATTATTTGACTATGTAATTATTAGAATTTTTTAAAATATTTTGTTTGAAAATTTATTTACTCTTTACACAAAAGGCCGTCTGAAAATATGGGTTTAATCCCTTACATAAACGACTTCAACATCGTAGTCGTCTTCATTCCAATCGTCGTCATCGTCCATGCCGAATTTTTCTTGCCATTCTTCCTCGTTGCTCAGGGACGAATCCAAACCGGCCTCCAGACGCAGGACGGAGAGCAGGTGGTACATATCGTCAGGCATAGGCGCTTCAAAGGAAACGGTTTCGCCGGTTTTCGGGTGTACAAAGCTCAAGCGGTAGGCGTGCAGGGCTTGGCGTGCGCCGAGGGCTTTGATGGCTTCTTTAACTGCGTCGCTGCATGGATGGCGCAGGTTGCCGTAAACAGGGTCGGCGGCCAGCGGATGGTTGGCTTCGCGCATATGAACGCGGATTTGGTGCGTGCGGCCGGTTTCGAGCGAGCATTCGATGTAGCTGTGCGTCAGATAACGTTCCAACACTTTGACGTGGGTAATGGCAGGTTTGCCGCCGAATTTGACGACTGCCATTTTCAGGCGGTTGTGCGGATCGCGGCCGATTTGGGTTTCGATTTTGCCGTCAAAAGGAACGATGCCGTTGGCGACTGCGCGGTAAATGCGTTTGACTGTGCGCTCTTGCAGCTGTTGAACCAGTGAGTTTTGCGCCGGCAGGGTCTTGGCGATTACCATCAGGCCGCTGGTTTCTTTGTCCAAACGGTGTACGATGCCCGCACGCGGCACTTGGCTTAATTCGGGACAGTGCGCCAACAGGCCATTGAGCAGGGTGCCGCTCCAGTTGCCTGCGGCAGGATGAACGACCAATCCGGCCGGTTTGTTGATGACGATAACGGTATCGTCTTCATAAATAATGTCCAAATCCATAGGCTCGGGCGTGAACGCGAGGTTTTCTTCGCTCGGACGTACCGTAACGGCAATCAATTCACCGCCTATCATTTTATCTTTGGGTTGCGCGGGCTTATCGTTTACAATGACTGCACCCTCTTTAATCCACGAACTCAGGCGGCTGCGCGAGTAGTCGGGCATGAGTTTGGCCAATACGGCATCCAGCCTTCCGCCCGCCATTTCGAGCGGAACGGTCAAATTAACACAACTTTCTGTTTCAGGGGATGACGGAAAGTCTAAATCATCGCTATAATCGGCTTCGTTATCAAAGGAAGTATTCTGCATGAAAAAAATTCTTTTAGTAGTTTCTTTAGGTTTGGCACTGAGTGCCTGCGCAAATAAAGGCACAATCGATAAAGACGCCCAAATTACTCAAGATTGGAGTGTGGAAAAGCTTTATGCCGAAGCGCAAGACGAGTTGAACAGCAACAATTATACGCGAGCTGTCAAGTTATACGAAATTTTAGAATCCCGTTTTCCAAACGGCCGCTATGCCCAGCAGTCCCAGTTGGATACGGCGTATGCCTATTATAAAGACGATGAGCCAGAAAAAGCCTTGGCTGCCATTGCGCGCTTCCAACGCCATCATCCGCAACATCCGAATATGGACTACGCGCTGTACTTGAAAGGTTTGGTGCTTTTTAACGAAGACCAGTCTTTCTTGAACAAGCTGGCTTCTCAAGACTGGTCCGACCGCGACCCGAAAGCCAACCGCGATGCTTATCAGGCATTTGCCGAGCTGGTGCAACGTTACCCAAACAGCAAATACGCTGCCGATGCAACCGAGCGTATGGCCAAGCTGGTGGACGCTTTGGGTGGTAACGAGATATCTGTGGCACGTTATTACATGAAACGCGGTGCTTATGTCGCAGCGGCCAACCGTGCGCAAAAAATCGTCAGCCGTTACCAAAATACCCGTTACGTCGAAGAAGCTTTGGCGATGATGGAATTGGCGTACAAAAAACTGGACAAGCCGCAACTGGCTGCTGATACACGCCGTGTTTTGGAAACCAACTTCCCGCAAAGCCCGTTCTTGCAACACGAATGGCGATCTGACGATATGCCTTGGTGGCGTTACTGGCGCTAAGCGTCGGGTTGTTCAGGCATGAATAAGGCCGTCTGAAAATGATGCAGCTATGCATTTGGTTTTCAGACGGCCTTTGTTTTTAATGTTTTTTTACGTTCTCTGTAAACAGGGTGCAAAATTCGTTTTAATATGGTAAAGTCTGATTTTAATAACTCGACGGTTTGAAGCCGTTACTCAGGGGCTGTTTAAATTTAAAATCAGTTTTGTTGAAGCTGCATCGGATTTGCTGTTGATGCATTCAGGAAAATTTTAGTCGTCAGGCTGATTTGGTTTTAAATTTAATCAGCCCTTTATGTTTACAAAAAAACAGAGGTAGATTCTCATGAAGTCTTGGCAGCTTCCTGAACACGTTGCCGACGTGTTACCGACCAATGCCCGACAACTGGAAAGCGCCCGTGAGCGGCTGTTGGCTTTGTTTCGCGTGCATGGTTATGAATTGGTGCAACCGCCATTGATGGAATACAGCCATTCCTTATTGACGCATATCGATGCCGGTTTGTCTTTGAAAACCATTTTGGTCGTTGATCAGCTCAGCGGCCGTCAGCTCGGTATCCGTGCGGATATTACGCCGCAGGTGGCGCGTATTGATGCCCACTTGCTTTCTGCCAATCAAGGCATCAACCGTTTATGCTATGCTGGTTCGGTGCTTCATGCGCGGCCTGACGGATTGCTCAATATGCGCGAACCTTTGCAGGCGGGTGCGGAAATGTACGGCTTGGAAGGCATTGAAGCGGATATCGAATTGATTGATTTGATGCTGAAAAGCATGAAGATTGCCGACATGGGCGAAGTTTTGCTTTCATTAGGCCATATCGGCGTATTCCGTGCTTTGGCAAATGCCGCGCATTTGGGTGAGCAACAATCGGCAACCCTGCTGTCATCGATGCAGGACAAGGATGCTGAGGCTGTCAGCCAGTTGGTCAAAGAGTGGAAACTTGATGGCATGTGGGCAAAAGCGTTTTCACTGTTGCCCCGACTGTACGGCGGTCGTGAAGTGCTGACTGTGGCTAGAGAGAAATTACCGGAATTGTCCGCAGTCAGTGCGGCTTTGGATGAATTGCAGGCAGTATGCGATGCGTTCCCAAATCAAAAAGTGCATATCGATTTGTCGGAACTGCGCGTTGACAATTACCACACCGGCTTGCTTTACGCGGCTTATGGTTCAAATCTTCATGATGCCGTGGCACGCGGCGGCCGTTATGACGGATTGGGCGGATACTTCGGACGTGCGCGTCCTGCGGCCGGATTCAGTTTTGATTTGCGCAGCTTCATCGGCCGCCTTCCTGCTATCGGACGGGAATCCGTGGTGGCTGTCGATGTAAAGGACATGCCTGTGGCTCAAGAAGCGGTAGATGCTTTGCGCGAACAAGGACAATGTGTCGTTATCGATTACGGTATCGGCTATAACGGTTCGGAAGAGGTTACAGGCCGTCTGAAACAGGTAGACGGCGTTTGGAAAGTAATCGCTTTGAACGATTGAGTTTTATTTTGAAATTTTGTATCTGAAATAAGGTTAGATGGCTATGGCTAAAAATGTTGTCGTAATCGGTGCCCAATGGGGTGATGAAGGCAAAGGTAAGATTGTTGACTGGCTGGCGGAAGAAACCAGCGGTGTAGTACGTTTCCAAGGCGGCCACAATGCCGGCCATACTTTGGTAGTCGGTGGCAAAAAAACCATTTTGCGTCTGATTCCAAGCGGCATTTTGCATGAGACTTTGGAATGCTTCATCGGTTCAGGCGTTGTCGTTTCTCCTGAAGCATTGTTGGGTGAAATCGATGAATTGAACGCTGCCGGTGTGAAAAACGTCGAAGGCCGTCTGAAAATTGCGCCAACCTGCCCATTGATTCTGCCTTACCACATTGCGCTTGACCAAGCACGCGAAGCTTCCCGCGGTAAAAGCAAAATTGGTACAACCGGTCGCGGCATCGGCCCAGCCTATGAAGATAAAGTTGCCCGCCGCGCGATTCGCGTGGTGGACTTGTTGCACCCTGAAAAACTGGTTGAAAAACTGGAAGCTGTTTTGGCTTATTACAATGTTCAGTTGCAACACCTGCACAATGCCGAGCCGGTAAAAGTTGAAGATGTGATGGCGGTCATTGAAAAAGTTGCACCGCGCATTACGCCGATGATTACCGATGTTTCCCGTGTTTTGAACGAGAAAAAC
>NZ_JBQCVF010000059.1:0-12314 GCF_051962515.1 Neisseria sp. P0009.S007
TGCTCATTGCGCCAGATGTTGGCAACGGTGCGCAGGGTGGCGAGCAGGGTGCTGGGGCCGGTCAGCATGATGCGTTTGTCGAAACACTCTTGGAAGAGGTTTGGATCGTGTTGCAGGGCGAGGAGGTAGGCCGGTTCGACAGGGACGAACATAAAGACGAAGTCCAGCGTTTTGACGCCCTCAAGGTCGGTGTAATCCTTGGCAGCCAAGCTTTTGATGTGGGCGCGGATACTGGCGACGTGGTTGGCAAGCTCGCGCTCTGCTTCTGCACCGGTGCTTTGCGTATAGCGGACGTAGGCGGTCAGCGATACTTTGGAGTCGATGATGATTTGTTTGTTGTCGGGCAGATTGATGAGGACGTCGGGCTGGAGGCGGCGTTGGGTACCGTCTGCTTCGTGGCGGACGCTGGAGGCTTGAACGATGTATTCACGGCCTTTTTGCAGGCCGGAATTTTCCAATACGCTTTCCAAAATCATCTCGCCCCAGTTGCCTTGGGTTTTGTTTTGCGTGCCGGTCAGCGCAGTGGTCAGCGCTTTGGCATCGTGGTGGAGCTGGGTGTTGAGGGTTTGCAGGCGTTTGAGCTCGTTTTCGATGGTCAGGCGTTCTTTGGCTTCTTTTTCATAAGTCTGCTGAACCAGCTCGCTGAAGCCGTGGATGCGTTCGTTGAGCGGATTGAGCAGTTGTTGGAGATGGTCGTGGTTTTGTTCGGTAAAGCGGCGGCTTTTCTCTTCCAGAATAGTGTTGGCGAGGTTTTGGAACTGGTCGCTCAGGTTTTGACGCGCATCTGCCAGCAGGGCCAATTTTTCTTCGGCGGCCTGACGGTCTTTTTCCGATTGGGTGTTGAGGCGCTCGTTTTGGACTTGAAGTGCGTGGTTTTGCTCCAAGAGAGCGGCGTATTCTTGTTTCAGACGGCCTTTTTCGGTTTCTTGCTGTTGCAAAAGGCTGTTTTTGTCGTCGATATTGGCTTTTTCTTGCGCCAGTTGTGTGGAGAGGCGCTCGTTTTGGACTTGCAGCGCATGGTTTTGCTCTAACAGCGTGTCGTATTCTTGTTTCAGACGGCCTTTTTCTGCTTCTTGTTGTTGCAAAAGCGTATTTTTATCCGCACTCAATGCCTGCTCTTGAACCAGCTGCGTGTTTAGGCGCTCATTGTTGATTTGCAGGTTTTGCGCGCTTTGCTGCCATTTTGCACATTCGTGTTTTAAAGCCTCGGCTTCGGCCTCGCAATCTTGCAGATAGGCAATCTGTTTTTCGGCCGCGGCAAAGCGGTTGCCCGTCTCCTGCAATTCGTCTTGCAATTCCTGCACGGTATGGCGGCTTTGCGCCAAGTCTGCTGCAGTTTGAGTCTGCACCTGTTCGGCAAACTCATGTAGGCGGCGACTTTCGGCCAATTCTTGCAAAACAATAAAGTGTCGGCTTTGGGCTTGGTAGCGTGTTATCAGCCAAGCAAACAGCGCGCCGATAAAAAATGCGGCCGCGCCGGTCAGGATTAGGGTGTTGTTCATGCTGGAAATAGTCAATACGCAGAATGTTTCACTATATCATATATTTGCAGCGCATTTTATGGTCGGATATGCGCTAGAAACGTGTGTTTTCTTTAAAAGAAGCTATCAAAGGTATTGATTTTGACTAATTGAATATTTTTGTTGTAAAAAATATAAATTCATAAAATATTGAATTTTAAAATATATTTTATTTAGAGTGCAATTTTGCAACAAAAAAAGCAAGATTTTATGGGGAAAATGAAACACGTTTGTAGTGCGTATGTAATTAAGACATCGGTGTCATTGAGAAAGACATCGGTGTCATTTTCAAAACAAAATATAAATTAACTAAAATCTTTGTTATGTATGTTTTTAGTATTTTATCTTTACGGAAAAGTTGTATTAATTAACAATTAACACGGTATGATTCGTCCTGTCGGCAGCGCAGATGCCGACGAAAAAATGTGTATGTTGTTAAATAACATTTTGTATCTATGAAAAAGGACTACTTAAAATGGGATATTTAATAACGCTTGCCACCGCTTCTTTAATCGGCATGTCGGGATACCGGCCTCCGCCCTCGGCGTCGCCTACAATATCGAAACGGTAGTACACAAATAATTCAATCATAAACGAATTAATTACAATACTTCAGAAAACGCAACTTAGGCCGTTTTTCGGCCGACAGACAAGAAAGTGAGATAAACAATGAAAACTTTAATCAAACTGGCAGCAGCCTCTTTAATCGGTATGTCCGGCCTGACCGTCGGTGCAACCAATATCGCCCACAATATGGCTGATGCCGATAAATAAAAAATACACAACACACCCTTAAATACACAGAAAAGAGTTAAAATGAAAACATTAATCAAATTGGCTGCGGCTTCTTTGATCGGTATGTCCGGTTTGACAGTTGGTGCGACCAAAATCGCAAAAAATATGGCAGAAGCTGCCAATAAATAAACGCAAGTGAAATTAAGCTTGTTTTGGTGATAAAAAAGGCCGTCTGAATATTCAGACGGCCTTTGTATTTGATGGCAAACCGTTTTATTTGCCGATACAGAAGCGCGAGAAAATCACGCCCAGCAAATCGTCGGCGGTAAATTCGCCGGTGATTTCGCTGCAGGCGTTTTGGGCGAGGCGCAGGTGTTCGGCGAAAAGCTCGATTTGGTTGTTGTTGCAGAGTGCGGCGTTTTCCAGCTCGGCTTCGGCTTCGTGCAAGGCGTTGAGGTGGCGGCTGCGGGCGAGGAACAGGCTTTCGCTTTCGCCCTGCCAGCCGACTTCCTGCAATAGGGCGTGTTTGAGCAAGTCGAGACCCGCGCCGGTTTTGGCGGACAGGCTGATGACACTTTCCACACCGGTTTGCGCGAGGCCGTCTGAACGGACGGCGACAGGTTCGCCGGTCAGGTCGGCTTTGTTGTGGATTTCGATTTTTTTCAAACCTTCGGGCAGGCTGTTTAAAATCGCTTGGGTTTTGGCGTTCACACCTTCGCGCGGGTCAATCAGAATCAGGGCGACATCGGCTTCGGAGACGGCTTTGCGGCTGCGTTCGATGCCGATTTGCTCGACCACGTCGTCGGTTTCGCGCAGGCCAGCGGTGTCGATGATGTGAACGGGCACGCCGTCGAGGGTGATTTGTTCGCGCACGGTGTCTCGGGTGGTGCCGGCGATGTCGGTTACGATGGCGATGTCGTCGCCAGCTAAGGCGTTGAGCAGGCTGGATTTGCCGACGTTGGGCGCGCCGACGAGGACGACGTTCATGCCTTCGCGCAAAATCGCACCTTGTTCCGCACTGGCAAGCACGGTTTTCAGACGGCCTTGCAGCGCTTGGAGCTTGCCGCGCGCGTCGGCGGCTTCGAGAAAGTCGATGTCTTCTTCGGGGAAGTCCAGCGTGGCTTCAACCAGCATCCGCAAAGTAATAAGGTCGTCCACCAGCTCGTGTATGTGTTGGGAAAACGCGCCTTTGAGCGAACGCAATGCCATGCGGGCGGCGGACTTGCTGGAGGCGTCGATGAGGTCGGCGACGCTTTCGGCTTGGGCTAGGTCGAGTTTGTTGTTGAGGAAGGCGCGTTTGGTAAATTCGCCCGGCTCCGCCATGCGCGCGCCCAGTTCGAGGCAGCGCGAGAGCAACATGTCCATCACGACAGGGCCGCCGTGCCCCTGCAATTCAATCACGTCTTCGCCGGTAAAGCTGGCGGGAGCGGCGAAGTAGAGCAGGATGCCGTTGTCTATCGGCTGTCCGTCGCCGCCGAGAAAGTCGGTGTAAAGCGCGGTGCGCGGTTTGGGCGTTTTGCCGCCGCTGAGGGTTTGCGCCAAAGGTAGCAGGTTTTTGCCGGAAAGACGGATCACACCGACGCCGCCGCGTCCGGGTGCGGTGGCGATGGCGGCGATGGTGGGTTGGGTTGCGGACATGGTTGGCTCGTATCTGGAATTTAATAGACGGTATTATATAGTGATTTCACGATGATGCAGGCCGTCTGAAAACCTTGATTTCGGTTTCAGACGGCCTTTGACTTTGATGGAATTAAAATGATGAACCTTCCTGCTTCAGAAATTCTGCTTCTTCTTCCGTGGTTTTACGCCCCAATACGGCGTTACGGTGCGGATAGCGTCCGAAGTGGTCGATGATGACTTTGTGTTTGATTTCAAAGGCCAATGCGTTTTCATTGGTATAGCGTTCAAACAGCGGTACGGCTTGTTCATGGATAACTTGGCTTTCGCTGTGCATCAACGGCATCAGCATGAAATGGCGTTCATGCGGAAGGAGGTCGGCGAAGCCGGGTTGGCGAACGGCTTCTTGGGCAAGAATGAGTGCAGCAGTATCTTGGGCAAACGCTTGAGGGCTGTCGCGGAACAGATTGCGCGAGAATTGGTCAAGAATAATGATTTCGGCGAGCCTGCCTTGCAGAGTATCGCGCCAGTGTGAAAGTTCGCCGCGAGCTGCCTGCTGCCAGATATCGAAAAATTGAGCGCGAATTTGGGCATCGAATCCATTGTTGCGGGCAAATTGGAAAGGGTGGTTTTCTTCGGTAAACCAGAAATCTAAGACAGTTTGAGGTGTCATGAAAACTCCTTGAAATAGAGTACAGGGAAAATTGAGGCCGTCTGAAAAATTAGAGAGATGCTTTCAGATCATCTTAACCATCAGCGCTTGCGTGAGAAAAGATCGGTAGCGGAGCGGATTGTTGCTCACAATATACAATTTATGATCTACATCTTTTCAGGATGGGCTCCTTACTACTCTGGTACAGTTCCTTCACTTTGTTCAAAATATTTTTGTAATTTTGATATAAATTGCCGACAGATTTTATTCGTATGTGGAGACGACGACAATATTTTGCACTTGGAAAACTTTGCTTGCGTTGCCGACATAAGCTGTTGCACCAATCACTGCGATTTTCATGTGTGACTTCTTGTTGAGATTCGATTGATGAGATGAGCGCATGCAAAGGCCGTCTGAAACTTTTAGTTTCAGACGGCCTTTAAATTAAGATGATTAAACAGCGGCGACGGTAAAGCGTTCAAACAAATGCGCTTTGTTTTCCGCATCGTTGGCGATGGCGACTGCCAAATCGGCCACGCTGATGCCTGCCGGAATTTCACCGTCCATCAGCAAATCGTCTTTACCCAAGCGGTATTTGCTGGTTTTGTCTTCGCTGAAACCGCCGGTCGCGCCCAGTCGTGCCGGAGGGGAAACGAAAGACCAGTTCACGTCGCGGCGCGGCAGGAGTTCTGCCAAAAGATGGCGTGCGGCATTGGCGCCGTCGAAAATTTCTTTCGGGAAGTCGGGCGTATCGATAACTTGCAAACCGGGTGCCACATACAGGCTGCCCGCGCCGCCGACGACCAATAAATAAGGCACTTGCGCTGCTTTTGCTGCTTCGACAATGCTGTTTGCGCCACGTGTGAAATCTGCGCCGATGTTGGGATTGGTCCAGCCCGGGTTGAATGCGCTGACTACGGCATCAAAACCGGCCAGTTTGTCGGCGAAATCTGCTGCGTTGACATCTGCAGAGACTGCGGCAACATTTTGCGCTTGGAACACTTTGTCTGTATTGCGAGCGAAAGCGGTTATTTCATGACCGCGGCCTGCCAATTCTTGGACGACTGCGTTGCCGACATAACCAGTTGCACCGATAACTGCGATTTTCATATTTGACTCCTTGTGGGGATGTGATTGATTAGATGAGTGCATTGTAAGGCCGTCTGAAACGCTTGATAATCCCTGATTTGCTGTTATGATTGTGAAGTTGAACTACATAATTAGTCGAAATGCAAGACATCAAACCCCTGCTTGTTTTCGCCGCCGTCCTCGAACACGGCAGCATGAACGCCGCTGCGGCCGCACTGGGCATGACGCCGTCTGCCGTCAGCCAGCACATCAACCGCCTCGAAACCCTGCATGGCATCAAGCTGTTAAACCGCAGCACGCGCAGTCTTGCGCTTACCGATGCCGGCCGCGCCTTGGGCGAATACTGCTGCCGCCTCGCCGCCACCCTTGCCGATACGCGTACCGTTATCGACAATCTGAAAACCGAACCCGTCGGCGAATTGCGTATTTCCCTGACTTCCTGCGTCATCGGTTCCCGCGCTTTTCAGACTGCGTTTTCACGATTGCAAGCCGAGTTTCCCAAAATCCGCCCTGTCTTCAATTTCAGCGATACTTTGGACGACCTGCAACACAATCAGACCGACATCGCCATACGCGGCGGCGACCGGGCTTTGGACGATCCCAACTTGGTTGCGCGCCATCTCGTGACTTGGCCGTACATCATTTGCGCCGCGCCCGATTATCTCGATCGGTATCCGCCCATTACCCATCCCTCTCAGCTTCATGCACACAGCTGGCTGCATTTTTTACCTGTCCGTACGACCTTGCAAAATGGTGAAGAAAGCTATTTTCTCGACGTCGCCGACAGCATCGCCTGCACGCATTTGGCCGCTGTGCGCAGCCTGACCGAAAGTGGTTTCGGTTTGTCTTTACAAGTGGGCGGCGAAGTGAGGGAGAAAATCGAACAAGGCCGTCTGAAAGCGGTTTTGCCTGAATGGACATTGCCGCCGGTCAGCCTTTATTTGGTAACGCCTTATCGTGTGCAGTCTGTTAAAACCGAGGTTGCCGTGCGCATTTTTACCGATAGTTTTGCCAAGGAAGGGGATTTATGAACGCGGACAATTGGAGCGTTTACCTGATTTTGTGCGAAAACGGCGCGTTTTATTGCGGCATCAGCAACCGTCCGCAAGAGCGATTTGCGGCGCATTTGTCAGGAAAAGGCGCGAAATACACGCGGTTGAACAAGCCTGTCGAGATGCGCATTGTTTCAGACGGCCTGAACAAAAGTGAAGCGCTGAAACGGGAAATCGGCATTAAGAAATTGACGGCAGAGCAGAAGCGGGGATTGTGGACTGAAGCTGAAATATTGGCAAAAGACTAATGGCGGCACTGGATTAAATTGTAGTCGGGATATGAAAAACTCTATAAACAAGTAGGCCTGCCGGTGTCTTTTGCATGGCCAAGCGGCAAATGTTTATTAACATGATTCAAAAAGGCCGTCTGAAACCTGATTGGGATTCAGACGGCCTTTTTGAGATGGGGATGGCTTTCAGGTTGACGCTACTCATGGAGAAGTCGGTAAAAATTTGAATTCTAAAAGAAACTTTGAAAATAAAATGAGTAACTGATTGAACAATAAAATGAAAATTATCACGCCAAATGACAAATGGGCGTGGATTTCTATCTGAGTAGAGGTGTGGTGTCAATATGTTTTTCCTGTTTTTGTGACAAAATCTGATTTATGCCAATATTTATTATAGTGTAGGTCGAAGGTATTAGTTTCTATGCTAGAATTTTTAAGCTGTTTATATAAAACAGTGATTTAAACTAAAACTAAGGAAAGACAGAACATGAACAAATTACTGATTGCCGTAATGATGATGGCTGGTTTGACAGCTTGTTCCCAAGAGGCTAAACAGGAGACTCAAGAGACTGCTCAAGCCGTTGCATCTGAAGTTAAAAACGAAGTTGCTTCTGCTGCCGATGCTACTGCATCTGCTGCTCAAGAAGCTGCCGATAAAGTCGAAGCCGCTGCCAGCAAAGCAGAGGAAGCCGCTAAACCTGAAGAAGCTGCCAAGCCCGAAGAGAAAGCCGAAGCGCCTGCCGCTGAAGCCAAGCCTGCCGAATCCGCCAAAGTGGACGGCAAAGCTGTTTTTGAAGCGAACTGTAAAGCATGCCACAGCGGCTTGATTCCCGGTGCTCCGGCCGTAGGCAAAAAAGAAGACTGGGCGCCTCGCATTAAACAAGGCAAAGACACCTTGCACAAACACGCCCTCGAAGGCTTCCAAGCCATGCCTGCCAAAGGCGGCAACGGCAGCTTAAGCGACGACGAAGTGAAAGCCGCAGTTGATTACATGGCCAACGAATCCGGCGCTAAATTCTAAATCGTACTGATTGAAACGCACCTTGCTACAAGGTGCGTTTTTTATGGGTGGGCGGATAAAAGTTGAAATAGTGCCGATAAACAGGCAAAGGCCGTCTGAAACATTTTATTTTGAAGCACAATCGGCTAAAATCAGGCGAATTATTTTATGCAGGAGCAAACCATGAGCAATCAACACGACAACGTAGATGCCGGCGAAATCGCCAAGTTCAGCCAAATCGCCGACAAATGGTGGGATAAAAACGGCGAATTCAAGCCCCTGCATGACATCAACCCCTTGCGCCTCGACTATATCGACGGCTATGCCGGATTGGCAGGCAAACGCGTGTTGGATGTAGGCTGCGGTGGCGGGATTTTGTCGGAAAGCATGGCCAAACGCGGCGCAGAACACGTGACCGGCATCGATATGGCGGAAAAATCCCTGCAAACCGCCGCTGCCCATGCAGCCAGCCAACATGTTGCCAATATTGATTACCGCTGCATCCGCGTCGAAGACCTCGCCGCCGAGCAGCCGCACAGCTTTGACGTGGTAACGTGTATGGAAATGATGGAACACGTTCCCGATCCGTCCGCCATCGTTCAAGCCTGCGCGAAACTGGTCAAACCCGACGGCATGGTGTTTTTCTCCACCATCAACCGCAATCCCAAATCTTATCTGCATCTGATTGTCGGCGCGGAATATCTGTTGAAATTCGTCCCCAAAGGCACGCACGACTGGAAAAAATTCATCACGCCGGCAGAGCTTGCACGCATGTGCCGCCAAGCCGGATTGGATACCGTCGGCAGCAAGGGCATGACCTACAATTTGTTGAGCGGCCGTTATTCTTTGTGCGACTCGACCGAGGTCAACTATATGGTGGCCTGCCGTCCGGCGTAAGGTTACATGGATAAAACACACGGGCTTGCCCGATATCTGAAACAGTATGTCGAAAGCAGCTTGATACAAATATCGGTAAGGTAAATCAGGCCGTCTGAAAAGAAAAAAGGCATGTGCGATACATGCCTTTTTTGTATGTGCAGAGAAGTTGTCGCCCTTATTCCGTCCAAGACGAATACGAATGTTTGCTCAAATACGCATTGGTGAATTTCCCGTCTGACGTGATTTCCTGGCCCAGCCAAGACGGTTTGGGAAACTCGGTATCTTCAGACGGCAATTCGATTTCCGCCACAATCAATGGCGCATTGTCGCCGAAATATTCGTCGATTTCATACACAAAGCCTTTAAATTCGACCCGATAGCGGTATTTTTCCATTTTAAACGGACACATATCCGCCATCATCGCTTGCGCATGAGCCAGCGGGATTTCGTATTCAAACTCGCTGCGCGTCATGTCGGAAATATAGCCTTTCAGGGTCAGCCATGCTTGAGAACCGATAATCCGCACACGGATGGTGCGCTCTTTTTCCACGCTCAAATAGCCCTGTTGCAACACCAGCGGCTCGCTTGCCGCTTCGCGCCAACTGTCATCTGCCAGCAAAAAGCGGCGTTCGATTTCGACCGTCATGAATTCTTTCCTTATTTACCAAACAGGCCGTCTGAAGATCAAAACGGCTTGAAAACCACCATATAAAGCGCAGCCACCATCATCAATACGGGGAGTTCGTTGAATACCCGATACCAGCGGTGCGAATACACATTGCTGCCGTTTTGAAAACGGCGCAGCAGCAGGCCGCAATAAAGCTGATAAGCCAAGAGCAGCAGGCCGCACAATAATTTAACCGCCAGCCAGCCGTTGCCCCACCAATTGTTTACAAACCCGATGGCCGCGCCAAATATCAGCGTTCCCCAGCCCAAAGGCGACATAAAGCGGTATAGCCTGCGCGACATATCCGTCAGCCGTACATATTCCACGCTGCCGGGTTCTAATTGCGCCAGATTCACATAAATCCGCGGTAGATAAAACAGTCCGGCAAACCAAGAAATTACAAAAAACACATGCAGCAGCTTAAACCACAAATACATTTCAGACGGCCTCAAAACCTAAAACCATTATTTTATCCGCAATACTGCTTAAGCCAAAACAAAATAGTCAAAACAATCCGATTTAGTGCGCCGCAACAATGTGTTGCAGGCATGATTTTACCCAAAAACCAAATTGTAAATTCCGCAATAATATGCAAGTTGAGATATGCACGATGCAAAAAACTTGCTAAAATTCTATGCTATTTAATTATAAAAACATTATGGACGGAAAACATGAAACAATTCGAAATCAGCAACAGCGTCAGGAAAGAGCTTAGCAACTACCTGAATACGCACAATCTAAACCTCAAAGCCGCCATGGACAACGAAACAACCAATGGCGAAGTCGCGGCCATCGTTCACGCAGGATTGCCGGCGATGATTCGGAAAATCTATTCTTTGGAAAAAATGAAAACCTTTTTCTGGACGAAAAAAGATTTGATGATGGAATTTATCAATATGCGCTTGGCAGCCGGCGATAAAAAGGGCAAAAACTAATTTTAGCGATGGGAGGGGGAGATAGGAGTCTGAAATGCGGACTTCTGTTTTTCTCGAAGTCTTGTTAGGGACAGTGCTTGCTCATTGTTCCTAATAAGTTTTGACAACCGAAAGGCCGTCTGAAATTCAAATGATAGGGCATGGGAACATGCCCTGTTTTTATGGGTGGCTTGTCTGCCTTTAGAAATAAAAAAACTATCCCTTAACTACTCCTTGATAGAATAAGGTTATGTTCAAGGTTTGGAGTTCTTTTTATCTTGCGCTTCTGCGGCGTTTCTTGCATTTTCGGGCATCAGCTGATAAAGCTCGTCTAGTTCTTTCGGTTCGGTAATCGCTTTCTTCACAATGAAATTAATTAAGTCGAACATTTTGGCAGCAGCCCTATCAAAATCTGCATCTGAAATTTGACCGGGATGGACGGCATTATTGCCGGTAATCCGCAAAGTATCGGCAACTTGGATGACTTGACCTGAGAATACACCTTTGTTTACTAGTGACCTGATGTCGGCATTGATATTTTTCCCTTCTTCTCCCAAATGAATACACAATTTTTGCAAGCCCAACCGCAATAATGCCGCTGCTCCTCTGGGCGATTGGATGAAAATTCGGGCGGCTTCTTCGTAGTCATTTTTGACATCTTTGGGCATATCTTCGGTTGGAAGTGGAGCAGATCCGCAATTTGGGTAGAGCATTTCGCCTTCAGTCGGAAAAGTGAAATGAACATGATTAGTCGCTGTTTGGGTTACTCTCCAAAGGCTATATTTTGAGCAATAAGCACAAGTAGCTTGGTAATAAACAAGAGCGTCGTTAGACTCCCATCTCATATGAGCAAATGCTCCACAGTGTGGGCAATTAAAAGCCCCTTTCTTAAACTTAGGTGCTATGTATTCTGTCATTTCTAACATCTCCCTCTCAATGCTAACAAAGCAATATTTATTGGTTTCGATAAAGACCGTCTGAAAAATTTTCAGACGGTCTTTTTATTATGTCAATCTTCCAGTTAAGCTGCGTTGTCAAAACCGCTGTGGCGGAGCAGGGCATCCAGACTTGGTTCGCGGCCGCGGAAGGCTTTGAAGGATTCTGCTGCGCTGCGCGAACCGCCGACGGCCAGTATTTCTTTCCAGAAGCGGCGGCCGGTTTCGGCAACGTCGTCGCTTTCTTCAAACGCCGCATAAGCGTCTGCACTCAAAACTTCCGCCCATGCATAGCTGTAATAGCCTGCGGAGTAGCCGCCGGCGAAGATGTGGCTGAAGCTCAAGGCAAAGCGGTTGTATGCCGGCGGTTGGGTCACGGCGACTTCTTGACGCACTTTGTCCAAGATTTGCGGCCATTCTTTCAGACGGCCTTCATCTTCCTGATGGTAGATTTCCATGTCGAAGAGGGCAAATTCCATTTGACGGACGAGGAACATACCGCGTTGGAAGTTTTTAGCCGCGTGCATTTTGTCGAACAGCTCTTTCGGTAATACTGCGCCGGTTTCTTCGTGCGAGGACATTTGCGCCAATACGTCGTATTCCCAAACGAAGTTTTCCATGAATTGGCTAGGCAGCTCGACCGCGTCCCATTCGACGCCGTTGATGCCGGATACGCCCACTTCGTCAACCTGGGTCAACAAGTGGTGCAGGCCGTGGCCGGTTTCATGGAAGAGGGTGATGATTTCGTCGTGGCTCAAACGCGCTTCTTTGTCGCCGACCGGCGGGGTGAAGTTGCAGACGAGGTAGGCGGTCGGCAGTTGCAGCGCACCGTCGGCAAAACGGCGGCGACTTTTATAGCCGTCCATCCATGCGCCGCCGCGTTTGCCTTCGCGTGCGTACAAGTCCATGTAAACGCCGCCGATGGTTTGGCCGTCTTGTTTCAGCTCGAAATAGCGCACGTCTTTGTGCCAAACGGGGACGGTTTTTTCAGCCAGCTCGATGCCGTAGAGTTTTTTGATTTGGG
>NZ_JBQCVF010000060.1:0-12290 GCF_051962515.1 Neisseria sp. P0009.S007
CAAGGTTACAACCGCATTCCACTCGTTCAAGAGCTGCTTGCCGACTTGGACACACCGCTCTCAATCTACCTCAAACTTGCCAACAAGCCTTTCACCTACCTGCTCGAATCCGTTGTCGGTGGCGAACGCTTCGGCCGCTATTCCTTTATCGGCCTGCCTTGCAGCCACTATCTCAAAACCAGCGGCAAACATGTCGATGTGTATCAAAACGGCGAAATCGTCGAACAACACGACGGCAATCCCCTGCCCTTTATCGAAGCCTTCCACAACCGCTTCAAAACGCCCGAAATCCCAAGCCTGCCGCGCTTTACCGGCGGCCTGGTCGGCTATTTCGGTTATGAAACCATCTACAATTTCGAACATTTTGCCCACCGCCTGAAACATACAGCCAAAGCCGATCCGCTCGGTACGCCCGACATCCTCCTGATGCTCTCGCAAGAGCTTGCCGTAGTGGATAATCTAAGCGGCAAAATCTACCTGATTGTTTATGCCGATCCCTCTCAAGCCAATAGCTACGAACACGCGCGCGAACGTCTTGAAGACATCCGTACCCAGTTACGCCAAAGTTGCGCCATCCCGCTTTCCCTCGGCAGCAAGCAGACGCAAGCAGTCAGCGAATTTGGAGAAGAACCTTTCAAAGCCTGCGTCAACAAAATCAAAGACTACATCTTTGCAGGCGACTGCATGCAGGTTGTCCCCAGCCAACGCATGAGCATGGAATTTACCGACAATCCGCTTGCCCTCTACCGCGCCCTGCGTACGCTGAACCCATCGCCGTATATGTTCTACTACGATTTCGGCGATTTCCATATTGTCGGCTCTTCGCCCGAAATCCTCGTCCGCCGCGAATGCGACGATGTTATCGTCCGTCCTATCGCCGGTACACGCCTGCGCGGCAAAACACTAGCCGAAGACCTTGCCAACGAACAAGACCTGCTGAGCGATGCCAAAGAGATTGCCGAACACGTCATGTTGATTGACTTAGGACGCAACGACGTCGGCCGTATCAGTAAAACCGGCGAAGTCAAAGTCACCGACAAAATGGTGATTGAAAAATACTCCCATGTGATGCACATCGTCTCCAATGTCGAAGGCCGTCTGAAAGACGGCATGACCAACATGGACATCCTCGCCGCCACCTTCCCGGCAGGCACACTTTCCGGTGCCCCCAAAGTCCGCGCCATGGAAATCATCGAAGAAGTCGAACCGAGCAAACGCGGCATCTACGGCGGCGCAGTCGGCGTATGGAGTTTCAACAACGACATGGATTTGGCCATTGCCATCCGCACCGCCGTGATTAAAAACAATACCCTCTTCGTCCAAAGCGGCGCAGGCGTAGTTGCCGACTCTGACCCAACCTCCGAATGGCAGGAAACCCAAAACAAAGCCCGCGCAGTAATCCGCGCAGCGCAAATGGTGCAAGAAGGATTGGATAAATAATTTTCAGACGGCCTGCACTCTGAAATAAATAAACAACAAGATTATGATACTCAACGAAAAACAATTAAAATCCGTCAGCAAATTCCTCAGCTTTATCTTGCGCCACCATCCCGAGCAAATCGGCATTACTTTGGATAAAGACGGCTGGGTGGATATTGATACCCTACTGACGCAGGTAAATCATCCCGAGCGTGGCTTTACAGGTAATCCGCTGACCTACGAAGTATTGCTGGAAGTGGTCGAAAACAATGATAAAAAACGGTTTACCCTTTCTGAAGACGGCAAACGCATCCGCGCTGCACAAGGTCATTCGACGGCACAAGTTCAGGTTGAACACAAAGTGGCAACGCCTCCTCAGATTTTGTATCACGGTACGGCTGAGCGCTCTGTTCCGTCTATATTGGAACAAGGTCTGCATTCTGCCTCCCGTCATTTTGTCCATCTGTCTGCCGATGCCGAAACAGCCGTCAACGTCGGCTCTCGCCACGGCAAACCGGTTGTATTGACCATCGACACTGTCGCCATGCTTGCAGCAGGACATCAATTTTATTTGGCGGACAACGGCGTATGGTTAACTGAAAACGTTCCGCCGCAATTTATCGGCAAACTTTAAAACATCAGGCCGTCTGAAGCCGTAAAACCATTTTCAGACGGCCTGCAAACACCCTACCCAATTTCTTCATAAAGCGATTATCCATGAACACATCCCCCATCCTCCCTCCTGCTATGCTCGGCATTCTTGGCGGCGGACAATTAGGCAGAATGTTTACTGTTGCTGCCAAAACCATGGGCTACAAAGTAACCGTACTCGATCCCGACCCGAATGCGCCGGCAGCAGAATTTGCCGACCGTCATTTATGCGTGCCGTTTGACGACCAAACTGCTTTGGAAGAATTGGCAAAATGCGCGGCAGTTACGACTGAGTTTGAAAACGTCAATGCCGACGCGATGCGTTTTCTCGCCAAACACACCAATGTTTCCCCCAGCGGCGACTGTGTTGCCATCGCGCAAAACCGCATTCAGGAAAAGGCATGGATACGCAAAGCAGGCCTGCAAACCGCGCCGTATCAAGCAGTTTGCAAGACCGAAGACATCACTGAAGAAAGCATACAATTTCTGCCCGGTATCCTGAAAACCGCCACTTTGGGCTACGACGGCAAAGGCCAAATCCGCGTAAAAACATTGGATGAACTCAAAGCCGCGTTTGCCGAACACGGCGGCGTGGATTGCGTTTTGGAAAAAATGGTGGACTTGCGCGGCGAGATTTCCGTTATCGTATGCCGTCTGAACAATGACAACGTGCAAACTTTCGACCCTGCCGAAAACATTCACGAAAACGGTATCCTCGCCTACTCCATCGTCCCTGCACGACTGAGTGCCGACATTCAGCTACAAGCGCGACAAATGGCGCAGCGTTTGGCCGATGGGTTGAACTACGTCGGCGTATTGGCAGTAGAAATGTTTGTTGTCGGCGACACACATGAATTGGTCGTCAACGAAATCGCCCCGCGTCCGCACAATTCCGGCCACCATACCATCGACGCCTGCGCGACAGACCAATTCCAGCAACAGGTTCGCCTGATGTGCAACCTGCCTCCGGCTGACACCAAATTGCTGAGCTCTTGCTGTATGGCGAATATTTTGGGTGACGTTTGGAAGAAAGACGGCGACGAACCCGAATGGCTGCCGCTGCAAAGCAACCCGAATGCACATCTGCATCTTTACGGTAAAAAAGCCGCGCGCAAAGGCCGAAAAATGGGCCACTTTACCGTCTTGGCCAATGATGCGGACAACGCGTTCCAAACTGCACAAACCTTACATCAAAGCCTGTAACCTTACCCACTTTTTCAGACGGCCTTTGGTTGCCAAAGGCCGTCTGAAATCAATTTTTCCGACCATCCGCCATGAGCCTTCTGACCATCCTCCGTCCGGCAACCGAAAAAGACTGCCAAGCCATACACAACGCCCATCTGCATGCCGTTCAATACGCCTGCATCCGCAGTTACGATGAAACCATTATGCACGCATGGGAAAGTCTGCTCGACATCAACAGCTATTTGGAAACCATCTCCGATAAAAACAAAGCCTTGTGGGTGGTCGAATACAAAGGGCTGATTCAAGGCTTCTTCCAAGTCGATTTCAAAGAAGCGCAACTGGACGCCTTATACGTCCATCCGCTCTTCCACAATCTCGGCTTGGGCACGGCCCTGCTCAGCCGCTCCGAAGAAATGGCACGAAATGCAGGTCTCAGCTTTCTCAAACTGTATGCCTCGCTCAATTCCGTGCCTTTCTATCGCCTCAACCGTTATGAATCGCTCGGCACTGCCGTGTTGCAACTGAACAAAACCGTCCGCGTCGAATGCGAATTGATGCGCAAATACCTGTAAATTCCCCTTCCGCCGTTGCTTTTTGAAAGAAACCGATGTCCCGAATTGCCGCCCTGCCCGACCATCTTGTCAACCAAATCGCCGCCGGCGAAGTGGTCGAACGTCCTGCCAACGCCTTGAAAGAAATCGTTGAAAACAGCATCGATGCAGGAGCGACAACGATTGATGTCGAGCTGGCCGGCGGCGGTATCCGCCTAATTCGCGTCAGCGACAACGGCAGCGGTATCCATCCGGACGACATCGAGCTTGCGCTCCACCGCCACGCCACCAGCAAAATCAAAACCTTAAACGATTTGGAACACGTTGCCAGCATGGGCTTTCGCGGCGAAGGCTTGGCCAGTATCGCCTCCGTCAGCCGCCTGACCCTGACCAGCCGTCAAGAAGACAGTTCGCACGCGACCCAAGTCAAAGCCGAAGACGGCAAACTCAGCAGTCCTACGGCAGCCGCCCACCCCGTCGGCACCACCATCGAAGCTGCCGAACTCTTCTTCAATACCCCCGCGCGGCGCAAGTTCCTCAAATCTGAAAACACCGAATACGCCCACTGCGCCACCATGCTCGAACGCCTCGCTCTGGCGCATCCGCACATTGCCTTCTCACTCAAACGCGACAGCAAACAAGTATTCAAACTTCCTGCACAAAGCCTGCATGAACGGATTGCCGCCATTGTCGGCGATGATTTTCAGACGGCCTCATTGGAAATTGACAGCGGCAATGGCGCGCTGCGGCTTTATGGCGCGATTGCCAAGCCGACCTTTGCCAAAGGCAAAACCGACAAACAATACTGCTTCGTCAACCATCGTTTTGTCCGCGACAAAGTCATGCTCCATGCCGTCAAGCAGGCATACCGCGACGTATTGCACAACGCGCTGACGCCTGCTTTCGTCCTCTTCCTCGACCTGCCGCCCGAAGCCGTGGATGTCAACGTCCACCCGACCAAAACAGAGATCCGCTTCCACGACAGCCAGCAGGTGCACCAACTCGTGTTCCACACGCTCAACAAAGCCCTTGCCGATACACGCGCCGACCTGACCGAAAGCGTCAGCAATGCAGGCGAAGTGTTGCATGACATTACCGGCGTTACTCCTGCACCAATGCCGTCTGAAAACAACAGCGAAAATCTGTTTGATAGCGCATCCAACTACCCAACAGGCAACAAACCCGATACACGCAATGCCTTTGGTCCATCAGGCAAAACCGCGCCCATGCCCTACCAAGCCTCGCGTGCGCCGCAACAACGCAGCCTGTCTCTGCGCGAAAGCCGCGCGGCCATGAATACTTACGCCGAGCTCTACAAAAAAACCGACGACATCGACCTTGAGTTGAGCCAATTCGAGCAGGCATGTTTCGGTAATATGCCGTCTGAAACGCCTACTCCCCAAACAGATACGCCGCTTTCAGACGGCCTTCCCTCCCAATCCGAACTGCCGCCACTAGGCTTCGCCATCGCCCAACTCTTAGGCATCTACATCCTTGCCCAAGCCGAAGACAGCCTGTTGCTCATCGATATGCACGCTGCCGCCGAACGCGTCAACTACGAGAAAATGAAACTCCAACGTCAGGAAAACGGCAACCTGCAAAGCCAACGCTTGCTCATCCCCGTTACCTTCGCCGCGTCCCACGAAGAATGCGCCTCCCTTGCCGATCACGCCGAAACGCTGGCAGGCTTTGGCCTGGAATTGTCCGACATGGGCGGCAATACCCTTGCCGTCCGCGCAGTTCCCGCCATGCTCGGCAAAGCCGACGTCGTTTCACTGGCCAAAGATGTATTGGGCGAACTCGCCCAAGTCGGCAGCAGCCAAACCATCGAGGAACACGAAAACCACATCCTCGCCACCATGTCCTGCCACGGCTCAGTCCGCGCCGGCCGCCAACTGACTTTGCCCGAAATGAACGCACTCCTGCGCGATATGGAAAACACACCGCGTAGCAACCAGTGCAATCACGGCCGTCCGACATGGGTCAAACTGACTTTAAAAGAATTGGATGCGTTGTTTTTACGCGGACAGTAATACAGTAATAAAGAGCAGTCAAAAGCTTTAAAGCTCCCTGAAAACATCAATATGTGTTTTTAGATAGCTTATTTGCAAAATCTCGTCTATGAATAAAACCCTATTTTTCATACTGATCACCTTATTGATACAACCTGTTTATGCAGAAAAAATAAGATATGACAAACCTGAATATTGGCAATTAATCCATTCTTATCCCGATAAAAGTAAATCGATCTACGGTAATACTCTTATCCGATCGCTTTCACCCCAAAGTTTATTGATGGAGATACGTCATAAGAAAGCTAAGCCACTGCCTAAAAATAACTCAATAAATAGTCAAAAGAATATGATAGGAAAGGACTATATTAAAGCTCGTTTTAAACTCCAAATTGACTGTGAAAATCAAAAAATGGCATATGAAGACTTTGCATTTTTTGACAGTAAGGATCAATTGAGTGCATATGGAGTCCTATCTTCCGAAGAACTGCAATGGTTTGAAATAAAAAACAATTTAATTGCTGAAAAACTCTATCGCTTTACTTGTGAGTTTTGAATAAATGCAATAAAAAATACAAAAGGCCGTCTGAAAAAATGTTCAGACGGCCTTTTAACTTATTTGCCTTTAACGAATATCCATAGGCGCAAACGATTTCACGGTTTCATCGATTGCTTTAACACGGGTCAGGAAGTCTTCCAATTGCGCAAGCGGCAATGCGCTTGGGCCATCGCATTTGGCTTGGTCGGGATTGGCATGGGATTCGAGGAACAAACCGGCCAAGCGGGTTGCCATGCCGGCAAGCGCCAAGTCCAATACTTGGGCGCGACGACCGCCCGATGCAGCGGCACCGGATTCACGCGTTTGCAGGGAATGGGTTACGTCAAAAATAACGGGCAGGTTGTGACACGTTTTTTTCATCACGCCAAAGCCGAGCATATCGACCACCAAGTTGTCGTAGCCGAAGTTCGCGCCGCGTTCGCACAAAATGATTTGCTCGTTGCCTGCTTCTTGGAATTTCTCAACGATGTTTTTCATTTGAGACGGGCTGAGGAATTGCGGCTTTTTGATGTTGATGACATTGCCGGTTTTCGCCATTGCCACCACCAAATCGGTTTGGCGTGCCAAGAAGGCTGGCAGCTGAATGACATCGCAGACTTCGGCAACCGGTTGGCATTGGTAAGGCTCGTGAACATCGGTAATCACGGGAACGTTAAACTCGCGTTTCACTGCTTGAAAAATCTTCATGCCTTCATCCAAACCCACACCGCGGAAAGAGTGGATGGAAGAGCGGTTTGCCTTGTCGAAAGAGGCTTTAAAAACGTAAGGGATGCCGAGTTTATCGGTTACTTTAACGTATTGCTCACAGGCTTTCAGCGTAGAGTCGAGGTCTTCAAGGACATTGATGCCGCCGAAAAGGGTAAAGGGCGCATCGTTGCTGACGGTGATGTTGTTGATTTGGATATTCACGGCAAAGCCTTTCAGATAAGTTGAATTTGGGAAACAGGCCGTCTGAAACGTTTCAGACGGCCTTTGTTTGAATATTACAACACGGTGTGCGGCGGCTCATAAGAAATCACGTCGCGGATTTTGTTGTTCTCATCGACGAGGACGACTTTCGGCTCATGCGCTGCAATTTCGGGTTCGGACAACATGACGTAAGACATGATAATTACGACGTCGCCTTTTTGAACCAAACGTGCGGCCGCGCCATTGAGGCAAACAACGCCGCTGCCGCGTTCGCCGGGGATGGTGTAGGTTTCAAGACGTTCGCCGTTGTTATTGTTGACGATGGCGACTTTTTCGTTCACGCAAATACCTGCCGCATCCAGCAGGTCTTGGTCAACGGTAATGCTGCCGACGTAGTTGAGGTCGGCTTCGGTAACGGTGGCACGGTGGATTTTGCCGCCGAGCATGGTACGGAACATGGGTTTCCTTTTTGATTGTGGGTTGATTTGCGGTTTTAACTTCAGTGAAGCTAAAACCGCTGTTTGTGTGATTGAGGATTAGTTATTGGGAAAGTCTGATTCGTCAAACTCGGGTTCCGGGTCGCTTTGAAGGACTTTTCCGTTTAATTTCAACTCGCTGTTTTGCAGAGTCAGATGGGTTTTGACATTATCGTCTTCTAAGGTCAAATATTTTTCTCTTGCCATACTTTTGATGGTGCTGTCTACCATCAGGCGCAAGGTCTCGTTGATATCGTCGATGCTGGCGCGGCCTGCGGCTTCATCTTCGGCATTGACGCTAAACAGGCTGCTGGCTTGGTTGACGGCAAGCTGCTCCAACAATTTTTGCGGTACGCTCATGTTGAAGTCGGCTTCGGTTTTCTTCAGCATATCGCCCAGGCTGTTGAGGTCTTTGGCCGTCAAACCTTTAAAGGCAAGCTTGCCGCTGACATCGACATCACCATTAGGCATGGTAAATTTGAAAGTTTTGACGTTTAAAACCGGATTGTTGGTAAACAGACCCGAAGCCTCGTTTTTGGCCGTCTGAAGCAAAGAAGCCTGAATTTCCTCTTCGCTCATTTTCTTCACGGACACTTCGGCAATTTTGTTTTTCAATGCCAAAAGCGACGCGGCGTCTAAATGCTCGGCAGCGACATTAATGTCCAGAGGGCCGTATTTGTCTTCGCCATAGGTCAGGCTTTCAAATTGGAAGCGGCCTTCGCTGTTGATGAATTTATCGACTTCGCCGGTCTGGGTATCGAAACGCAGTTTGTTGACTTCGATTTTAGACGGAGCAATCGTGCCGGTCGGATTGATGAATGCACCGATTTGCAGATTGGTTACGAGGTTGACCAACTCGTTCAACTTAACGTTGTAATCGATGTTTTCTTTCCATTGCAGCAGGAATTTATCCAGCGTAATGCTGCTCTTACCCAAAGCAAGTTTGGTCAGGCCGTCTTCTGTTTCGGATTGGAAGCGCAGGTTTTCCAAAGAAACATCGCCTTTGTCGGCCAATTTGACTTGCAAAGACGGCGCAAGGTAATCGTGGCGATAGCTTTTGAAGCCTTGGCTGTAATCGGTATTGCCGCTAAAGCCTTTCCAGTTGAGCTTGATGCCGGAAAGCTCTTCGTAGTCGAAGGCGGGGATATTGAGGCTGAGTTTGCCGTCGCCGGAAAGGTAAACCGTATTGGTCATGGTCAACGGCGTTTGCTGGCCGAAGAAGCGGTCCAAAACCTTTTTGGTTTCCGGATGATATTGGAACTCGGTTTCCACGTGGGCGCGCGTACCGAAGCCGCCGGCAAACGGGCCGTGGGTTACGTGGTTGATGACCGTAATCGGCTCTTGCAGGACGGTTTTCAAATTGTCCGGCAGGTATTTTTGCGTATTTTGAAGCAGGGTCGGCTTGAGGCGGATGACGGTCGTCTCGGTTGAACTGAACCAGCCGCGATCGTATTGGTGGGATTCAACGGTCAGGAAACCGGATTCCTGCAACAGCTTTTGTTGCTCGGTCAGGCTTTCTTCCGCTTTGACACCGAGATAGTAAGGCGTGCCAAGCGCAGCGGCGATAACGACGGCGGCAGTCGGGATAAGATACTTTTTCATCACTTCAAACAGATTAGGTTCAAAGCGTAAAGCATAGCATTTTTTAGCTGTTTTGTCTTATCCGCCGTTTCAGACGGCCTTTAGGGGAAGATTGTGATATTATGCAAACATAAACGATTTTTACACTTTTGGCAGGCCTTACCCTGTCTGCCAAAATGTCATTAAAGGTTTGCAAATGCTTTTATTCATTGATAATTACGACAGCTTCACCTACAACATCGTCCAATACTTTGCCGAATTGGGGCAGGAAGTTTTGGTTCGCTGCAACGATGAAATCACCATCGAAGAAATCGAAGCCCTGAAACCTCAATATCTGGTCATCGGCCCCGGCCCTTGTTCCCCTAAAGAAGCAGGCATTTCTGTTGCAGCCATGCAGCACTTTGCCGGCAGGCTGCCCGTCATGGGCGTGTGCCTCGGCCATCAAACCATGGGCGAAGCGTTCGGCGGTAATGTCGTGCGCGCGCAAACGATGATGCACGGCAAAGTCTCCCCCGTTTTCCACCACGGCACAGGCATGTTTAAAGATCTGCCCAATCCGGTCAACTGCACGCGCTACCACAGCCTGGCCATCGACCGCGCCACCCTGCCCGACTGCCTCGAAATTACCGCATGGACGGAAGACGGCGAAATCATGGGCGTACGCCATAAAGAATATGCCGTCGAAGGCGTACAGTTCCACCCCGAAGCCCTGCTAACCGAACACGGCCACGATATGCTGAAAAACTTCCTGGAAGAATTTAAAGACTATCGTCCGCAAAAATCTTAATGAAAGGCCGTCTGAAATGTGTTTGACAATGTTCAAACCGCATTTTCAGACGGCCTGAATCACATCGGACACGAACAAAGGAAAAATCATGATTACCCCTCAACAAGCGATTGAACGCCTCATCAGCAACAACGAACTTTTCTACGATGAAATGACCGACCTCATGCGCCAAATCATGAGCGGCCAAGTTCCGCCCGAGCAAATCGCCGCCATCCTGACCGGCCTGCGGATTAAAGTTGAAACCGTTTCCGAGATTACCGCTGCAGCCAGCGTGATGCGTGAATTTGCCACTAAAGTGCCGCTGGAAAACGCCGATGACTTGGTCGATATTGTCGGCACAGGCGGCGATGGTGCCAAAACCTTCAATATTTCCACGACTTCCATGTTTGTCGCGGCTGCGGCAGGTGCGAAAGTCGCCAAACACGGCGGCCGCTCCGTTTCTTCATCCAGCGGTGCTGCTGATGTTATGGAACAAATGGGTGCCAACCTCAACCTCAACCCCGAACAGGTTGCCCAAAGCATTCAGCAAACCGGCATCGGCTTTATGTTCGCGCCCAACCACCACAGCGCCATGCGCTATGTTGCTCCTGTCCGCCGTTCGCTCGGCTTCCGCAGCATCTTCAATATCTTGGGCCCGTTGACCAATCCTGCCGGCGCGGCAAACCAACTCTTGGGCGTGTTCCACATCGACTTGTGCGGCATTCTTTCCCGCGTATTGCAACAGCTTGGTTCCAAGCATGTTTTGGTTGTGTGCGGCGAAGGCGGTTTGGATGAAATCACGCTGACCGGCAAAACCCGCGTTGCCGAACTGAAAGACGGCAAAATCACCGAATACGATATCAGCCCGGCCGATTTCGGCATGGAAATCCGCCGCAATTTGGACGAAATCAAAGTCGAAAACGCGCAAGAATCCCTGCAAAAAATGAACGAAGTGCTGGATGGCAAAGTCGGTGCCGCACGCGACATCGTCGTCCTCAATGCAGCCGCCGCGCTCTACGCAGGAAATGTGGTCGCATCGCTGGCGGACGGTGTCAAAGCCGCGCAAGAAGCCATCAACTCCGGCAAAGCCAAAGCCAAAAAAGACGAGTTTATCGAATTTGGCAAACAGTTTGCCTAAACTTTAAAACCATAAACAAAGGCCGTCTGAAAAATCTTTCAGACGGCCTTTTATTCTTTAAATATTAAAATTTGCTTTTAATATCATTAATCAAGCCTTCAGCTTTTTCTTTGGCTTCTTCAGCCAAGTGTGCTACTTTCTCTTTGGCTTCACCGGCTAAATGAGCTGCTTTTTCTTTAGCTTCACCTGCAAAGTTTTCTACTTTTTCTTTAGCCTCGCCTGCGAAGTGCGCCGCTTTTTCTTTGGCTTCACCTGCAAAGTTTTCTGCTTTTTCTTTAGCATCCGCAGCAACTTCTTTTGTCTTACCGACGCCTTGTTGAACTACGCCTTCAGCTTTGAGTTTGGAATCGTCAAGAACTTCGCCGGCTTTCTCTTTTACTTCACCGCTGATTTGATCTAATTTGCCAGTCATCATTTATTCCTTCTTAGTTTCATGTTGATAAGAGTAATCACTATACCCCAATAGATATTGGGTTGCAACTTAAAGTCTGTCTCAATATTAAAAACATAATAAAAATGGATTACGTCAAGTTAGCACAACTGTTTCAATATCGCTTCGGCTACTGCCTCGCCTATCATCTTACTGCCGAACTCATTGAAATGAAGTCCATCGCACAGCATCACATCGGTCAAATCCTGCTCAAACATCAGACTGTATAAATCATTGACGGTAAAACCATATTGCCTTGCCAAATCCTCCGCCACACGGTTATAGGCCTTCAAGTCGGCCAGATAGCGGCGCGAGGGTTTGACGATATTGTGTACGCTTTCCAAAAACGGCGTACTGCTCGCCCAAATAATTTTTGCCCCTGTCTGTTTCAGATAATCGAAAATTTGGGTCAGGTTGCTGCGGTAGGTTTCTATATCGGCCACCGGCCCGTTACAGCCTTGATTGTAGCGGATGTCGTGCAAACCGCAATTGATGTGGATAATGTCTCCCACAGTCGCGCCCTCTGTCCATTGCCTGATATGCTCTAACACATCATGCGACGAACGGCAGTTTTCCGATGGAGAAACAATATCCACCTCAGGCAAAGCGGCGC
>NZ_JBQCVF010000061.1:0-12171 GCF_051962515.1 Neisseria sp. P0009.S007
GTGCCGGTGCGCGCAAAGTTGTGATTTCTGCACCTGGCGGCAATGATGTGAAAACCGTTGTATACGGCGTAAACCAAAATATTTTGGATGGTAGCGAAACCGTCATCTCCGCCGCTTCTTGTACGACTAACTGCCTGGCTCCTATGGCTGCGGTATTACAAAAAGAATTCGGTATTGTCGAAGGCTTGATGACTACCATCCATGCCTATACCGGCGACCAAAACACCCTTGACGCGCCACACCGCAAAGGCGACTTCCGCCGCGCCCGTGCCGCTGCCTTGAATATCGTACCGAACAGCACTGGTGCCGCTAAAGCCATTGGCTTGGTTATCCCTGAATTGAACGGTAAACTTGATGGTTCTGCCCAACGCGTTCCTGTTGCTACCGGCTCTTTGACCGAACTGGTTTCTATTCTCGAACGCCCTGTTACCAAAGAAGAAATCAATGCAGCGATGAAAGCTGCCGCCAGCGAGTCTTACGGCTACACTGAAGATCAAATCGTTTCTTCCGACGTCATCGGTATTGAATACGGCTCACTCTTCGATGCCACTCAAACCCGCGTGATGACCGTAGGCGACAAACAATTGGTAAAAACCGTTGCTTGGTACGACAATGAAATGTCTTACACTTGCCAATTGGTTCGTACCTTGGAATTCTTTGCCAGCAAAATCTAAAGGATAACAGGCTGAATCAATCAATCTGTGGATAACTCAAAGGCCGTCTGAACATTTCAGACGGCCTTTTGTTTGTAGAAAGATTCAATTTGTAATCAGATTATGGATAGTTTAATCACTGTGGCACATTTGTTTTCTATCCTAAACTGCACTTCATAATCCGCAATATTCATTACATAAATCCGTTCGGGAATATCTTGGTAAGCAGGACGGGGATCTTGGGCAATGCTTTGCTCAATAAGATGTTTTTCTTCTGTGGATAAATGTTCCGCAAGCGTACTTTCTGCCCAGACTACGCTCAATTCTTCAGGTTTGCCGCTGACAAAGCCCGATGATGCGTCTGGTTTGGATTCGACAAACGGGATGTAGGGTTTGATATCCACTACCGGAGTACCGTCCAACAGGTCTGCGCCGCTGCAATAAATGTGGACAGGTTTGCCTGTTTCGATGCGTTCGAGTTTCAGCAGAGATAAGCCGAGATGATTGGGGCGGTGCGGGCTGCGCGTGGCAAATACGCCCATTTTTTGTTTGCCTCCAAGCCGTGGCGGACGCACCATTTGTGCCCAACCTTCATCCAATACGGCGTGGAAAATAAAACTTATCCACACATAGTCGAAATCTTCCAATCCCCGAACGCTGTCTGCGGTAAATTCAGGAGAGAGTTCAATGCAAATTTCTGCCGCAGGAACCAAACCGGGTTGGCGGGCAATGCCGAATTTTTGCTTGTAGGGGGAATGAACGGTTGCAATAGGCGTAATCGAATAGGACATAATTTGTGGATAAATATTCTGTACAAACTGTCATCATATCACAGATGTTTTCCCACCTTTTGCGGTCGTAATTTGTTATAATACAAAGCATTTATTCCAAATGTCCGAACATTGGCAATAAATACAAAATTTAAATCATTTAAAATAAAATCAATAGGTTATATTAATCCATGATTGTTTCTATCGATGTAGATGCACAAAAAACGTTTACGCCTTTGTGCCCGAAAGAATTGCCTGTTGCCGAAGGTCATCTGATTGCGGATGAACTCAATGCTCAAGCTGCATTGGCGGATTTGCGCGTGATGACGAAAGATGCGCATCATGCCGCGGCAAAATGGCTTGTGGATAATCCTGTTGATATGTTGAAGCCGACGGGTTTGCCCGATGCGGATTTGACTTGGGTGGCGCATGCGATGGTGGGAACATATGGCTATGAATTGTTGGATGGCCTGCCTTCAGCCAAAGAATACGATTATTGCGTTTGGAAAGGCGTTGATCCTGAATTGCATCCTTACGGCGCATGTTTTCACGATATTGAAGAAAAGCTCAGTACAGGTTTGATCGAATGGTTGCGCTGTCAAAATGCAGATACAGTTATTGTCGGCGGTTTGGCAACGGATTATTGTGTGAAGACAACAGTTTTACAGTTGCTTAAAGGCGGGGCTTGGAAAGTCATCGTCAATCAGGCGGCTTGTCGCGGCATTGCTCCGGAAACGGTTGAATCCGCATGGCAGGAAATGCGTTCCGCCGGAGCAGTTGTTTTAGAAAACGCCGAAGAAATAAAAAAATACATTAATAATCAATAAAATATATTTTAAATCCTATTGTTTCACGTGAAACATCTTTCAAAATATGAAGATTTTACTTGTCCGCTTGTCCAGTATGGGCGATTTAATTCATACGTTGTCCGCAGTTGAAGATTTGGCGCGACAATGTCCTGAGGTAGAGCTCCATTGGCTGTGTGAGGCAGGGTTTGCAGATATTGCGCGCTTACATCCTTTTGTCAAAAAAGTTCATGTAATGAAATGGCGGCAATGGCGCAAGCACCTTTTTCAGGCTGAAACGTGGCGTGAAATAGGCCGTCTGAAAACGGATTTACAGGCTGAATCTTTTGATTTTGTTTTAGATAGTCAAGGACTGATTAAAAGCGCATGTTTTGCCAAAATGGCGAAATCCCCTATTTACGGTTTGGATAAACACAGCGCGCGTGAAAGTTTGGCGGCTCTTGTGTACAGCAAAACGTTTGCCGTGCCAAAAGGTAAAAATGCGGTCTGGCGAAACCGTGAGTTATTCGCCCAAGTATTTGGTTATACAATGCCTGAAACGCAGGTGTTTGGTTTATCGATTCCTGAATCAGGCCGTCTGAAAAATGTGCAATCCCCTTATTATGTTGCTTTGCATGCAACCAGTCGCGACAGTAAATTATGGCCGGTAGAACACTGGCGTGCATTATTGAAGAAGTTGAATGAAAAACAACGATGCAATATATATCTGCCGTGGGGAAATGAAACCGAAAAAATACGAGCCGAACAGATTGCAAGCAATTTACTGTTCGCTTCGGTTTGCGACAAAATGAATTTATTACAGGCTGCATTTTTATTGAAAAATGCAGAGGGTATTATTGGCGTAGATACCGGATTGCTGCATCTTGCCAATGCGTTGGAAAAGCCTGTCGTAGGAATTTATACAGATACAGATCCGGCTAAGACCGGCGTTCAAGTTTCGGCTTATGCGAAAAATTTAGGCGGTATTGCTCAAATTCCCAATGTTGACGAGGTCTATCAAACCTTGATGGATTGTGTTGCAGCATACGGTAAATAATTGCTGGGGAGTTGGATTTATTTTCTGAGTAAATGCTTTAGAAATGATATAATTCCGCTCTATTTGCCAAGATTTATATAAGTTTGGTTTTGTCATGTTGGTGAAAACCGAATTGGATTTTATATAAAGAATGTATCAAAAGCAGTATGCTTGATTTGATGGACATTCTTTTTAGGAGAATTGAATGAAAGCACTGGTCGCAGTAAAGCGCGTAGTGGACTACAACGTCAAAGTTCGTGTGAAAGCCGATGGTTCCGATGTGGATATCGGTAATGTCAAAATGTCGATGAACCCGTTTGATGAAATCGCGGTAGAAGAAGCTGTCCGTTTGAAAGAAGCCGGAAAAGTAAGCGAGATTGTTGCTGTTTCTCTTGGCGAGAAAAAATGCGAAGAGACATTGCGTACTGCTTTGGCGATGGGTGCCGACCGTGCGGTTCATGTTGAGACTGATGCGAAGTTGGAGCCTTTGGCTGTCGCAAAATTACTGAAAGCTGTTGCGGATAAAGAAAATCCGCAAATTTTACTGCTGGGTAAACAGGCAATTGACGATGACGCCAACCAAGTTGCCCAAATGCTGGCTGCGTTGTTGAATGCGGCTCAAGGTACTTTTGCATCAAAAGTGCAAATTGAAGGCGAAGAAGCATTGGTAACCCGTGAAATTGACGGCGGCGAAGAAACTGTTGCGTTGAAGCTGCCTGCGGTCATTAGTGCGGATTTGCGTTTGAACGAACCACGCTTTGTCAAACTTCCTAATATCATGGCTGCAAAGAAAAAGCCTTTGGAAAAATTAAGTCCTGCCGATTTGGCTGTGGATATTTCTCCGCGTTTAAATACCGTGAAATTTGCCGAACCTAAAGCACGTCAAGCCGGTGTGAAAGTGGCTGATGTTGCCGAGTTGGTTGAAAAGCTGAAAAACGAAGCCAAAGTGATCTAAGGAGTATGAAATGAGCGTATTGATTATTGCGGAACATAATAACCAACATTTGAATCCTGCCACTTTGCATGCGGTGACGGCTGCCGCTCAATTGGGTAATGTAGATTTATTGATTGCCGGCAGTAATGCTGCTGCAGTCGTTGAAGAGGCAAAACAGGTTGCAGGTGTAGCGAAAGTTTTGGTAGCCGATGCGCCCTATTACGCTGAAGGTTTGGCAGAAGAATTGGCGCCTTTGGTTGTTAAACTGGCTGCGGATTACCGCTATGTGGCTGCGACTGCAACTGCGTTTGGTAAAAATCTATTGCCCCGAGTAGCAGCCCTATTGGATGTGCCACAAGTTTCCGATTTAACCGAAGTTGTGGATAACTCGACATTTGTCCGTCCGATTTATGCCGGTAACGCGTTTGAAACTGTTCAATCCAATTCTGAAAAATTGGTGCTGACTTTCCGTGCAACCGCATTTGATGCTGCCGAACAAGGCGGTAATGCAGAAGTGGTCAATGTTGAGGCAGCGCCTGCTCAAAACCTGAGCCGTTTTGTAAACCGTCAACTTTCTCAGTCTGACCGTCCTGAATTGACTCAGGCAAAAGTGATTGTTTCCGGTGGCCGTGCATTGGGCAGTGCTGAAAAATTTAATGAAGTGTTAACTCCTTTGGCGGATGCTTTGGGTGCGGCGATTGGTGCTTCCCGTGCGGCAGTGGATGCCGAGTATGCGCCAAACGATGCTCAAGTCGGTCAAACCGGTAAAGTGGTTGCGCCGCAACTGTACTTTGCTATCGGTATTTCCGGTGCTATCCAACACGTTGCCGGTATGCAGGACAGTAAAGTGATCGTTGCTATCAACAAAGATGCTGACGCTCCGATTTTCAATGTAGCAGATTATGGCTTGGTTGGTGATTTGTTTGAAGTTGTGCCTCAATTGACTGAAGCACTGAAAAACTAATGTTTCACGTGAAACGTTCAGACGGCCTTTTATAACAAAGGCCGTCTGAAAATATTTTGGCATGATTACGACCTATAAAACCATTACCACACCGACACAGGCTGAATTTAAAGATAAAGGCAGCCGTTTTATTGCATATGCCTATCCGATTCGCACTTTGGCTGATGTGAAGAAGTATCTCGACCCATTAAAGGAAGAACATCACAAGGCGCGACATTGGTGCTATGCCTATCGATTGGGTGTGGATGGAATGCAGTTTCGCGCAAACGATGATGGAGAACCGTCCGGAAGCGCAGGCCGCCCTATTTTGGGGCAGATTGATTCTGTCGGCGTAACGGATGTGTTGGTTGTGGTTGTACGTTATTTTGGCGGTACGCTATTGGGTGTTCCCGGTCTGATTCATGCTTATAAGGAATCAACAGCTCAGGCATTGGCGATAGCTGAAGTTGTTGAAAAGAACATCGAAAAGACAGTTTGGTTGAAGTGTGAATATCCTGTTTTGAATGAGGCTATACGGATTGCCAAACAATATCAGGCCGATATTGTGGAACAGGATTTACAGCTGGATTGTAAGTTGACAGTGAAAATAGCATTGGCCGATTATGAAGCTTGTATTGCTGCTTGGAAAAATACGCGCCAAATTGAAGTAGATACTGAGAAGCCGTTTGAATAAAAGGTCGTCTGAACATATTTGAGAAATCAAAAGTTTCAGACGGCCTTTGATGTTTTAGCCTTGGTATCTGTCTAAAGCATTTACGCTTGAGCGCAGGTGTTCCCAAGCCAGTTGATGAAATTCTCCCAGTGCATTCCATAGGGCATCTTCGCTCATAATGCTGTATTCGCCCTGTGTTCGCAAATCAACATCTGCCCCTTCTTCAATGGCCTGATGGCATGCTTGGTATTCGTTGGTATAGAAGTCATCCATGTCTTGCATGAGGCTTGCGGCATGTTTCCAGCGGGCGATATCTGCTTCCAGTTGCGGCAGTAATTCGCACCATTCGCGGTATTTGCTTTGAATTTCGTCAATACGTTTTTGCATGATTTTCCTTTCGTTGTTTGAAATTAGAGTATGGTTGTCTTGGTGCGATATTATTCTTAATTTGAAACAGCTATGCAAGATGGAATAATATTCCATCGATTGAATTTTATTTACAACATCTATTCTTCAAGGAGACGGTATGAAATTGCTCGTTATTGGTAATGGTGGACGTGAACATGCACTGGCTTGGAAATTGGCGCAGTCGTCTAAAGTAGAAACTGTCTTTGTTGCACCTGGTAATGCCGGAACGGCAATTGAGCCTAAACTGCAGAATATAGCGTTGACGGCGCATCAAGATTTGATTGATTTTTGCCGTAATGAAAATATTGCCTTTACCGTAGTCGGCCCTGAAGCTCCTTTGGCTGCCGGTGTGGTGAATGACTTCCGTGCTGCCGGATTGAAGATTTTTGGCCCGACTCAATACGCAGCCCAGCTGGAGAGTTCAAAAGATTTTGCTAAAGCATTTATGGCAAAATATAAGATTCCAACCGCGCAATACCAAACCTTTGAAAATGCCGATGCGGCACATGATTACGTCAATCGAAAAGGTGCACCGATTGTTATTAAAGCGGATGGTTTGGCTGCCGGTAAAGGCGTGATTGTCGCCATGACTTTGGATGAGGCCCATGCCGCTATTGATGATATGTTGTTGGGCAACAAAATGGGCAATGCAGGCGCGCGTGTTGTGATTGAAGATTTCCTGCAAGGCGAGGAAGCGAGCTTTATCGTTATGGTGGACGGCAATCATGTTTTGCCGATGGCAACCAGTCAAGACCATAAACGCCTGCTGGATGACGACAAAGGCCCTAATACCGGCGGTATGGGCGCATATAGCCCTGCTCCGGCGGTAACGCCTGATGTTTACGAGCGCGCGATGAATGAAATTATTTTGCCGACTGTGGCCGGTATGAAAGCAGAAGGTCATGAATTTACCGGCTTTTTATACGCGGGCTTGATGATTGATAAAACAGGTGCGCCTTATACCATCGAATTCAACTGCCGTTTCGGCGACCCTGAAACCCAGCCGATTATGAGCCGTTTGGATAGCGATTTAGTGGACTTGGTTGAAGCGGCAATCGACGGCAAACTGGATAGTGTTACCGCCGAATGGAATCCGCAGCCTGCGGTAGGTGTAGTGTTAGCCGCACAAAATTATCCTGACTCTCCGAAAAAAGGCGATGTGATCTTCGGCTTGGATCAGGCTAATCAAATCGGTAAAGTTTTCCATGCCGGTACTGCAACGAATGAAAAAGGCGAAGTTGTAACCAACGGCGGCCGTGTGTTGTGTGTAGTCGGTTTGGGCGATGATGTTGCACAAGCTAAGAGTAAGGCTTATGAGGCATTGGAAACAATCCGTTTTGACGGTATGCAATACCGTAAAGACATTGCCGATAAAGCCATCAACCGTTAATAATGAATAGAAATAGGCCGTCTGAACACAGATTGTCCGACAATCTCAGTTTCAGACGGCCTTGGTATGATGATGATGTTTCCCAGAATTTTATCGGCTGCAGCCCAACGCAGGCTGCAGGCGCATCTTAAAAAAGGTGGTTTGGTCGCCTATCCCACCGAGTCTTGCTATGGCTTGGGCTGTGTCCCTACTTTGCCTAAAGCACTCAATCAACTGATCCATCTGAAAAAACGACCGCAACACAAAGGCATGATTGTCATTGGGCATAGCTTGGAACAGTTGCAACCTTTGCTGCAAAGGCCGTCTGAAAATATCCAAACCATGCTGCATGAAGCATGGCCTGCTCCGAAAACTTTTTTATTGCCGGCCGGCAAAAAAGTATTGCCCTCATTGCGGGGAAAAAGACGTAGTAAATTGGCTGTCAGAGTTCCTGCGCACGCAGGTGCAAGACGTTTGTGTCAGGTTTTGGAAATGCCTTTAGTCTCTACTTCATGCAATCGTGCAGGCAAACGAGCGTGCAAAACGGAAAGGGAAGTCAGAAGACAGTTTGGCAGGAAAGTCTGGGTTGTAGGCGGATTGATAGGTAAGCAGAAAACGCCCAGCCAGATTATTGACGGAGAAACAGGGGCAAGGCTGCGTTAAAGAAGAATTGTATTTTCAAAGGAAAGGTATTTATTTGGAGAAGCAAATTTTTTCCAAAAGATTGGAATACCTGTGTGAAAAGCATTTAGCGCAGATCCAGTTTGATGCATAGCAGTCTAGAGGATAAAGCAGTATTTTGTGAAAGAATGAAGCAAATTTTGAGCGTAAATGAATCGCTTTAATAAATTATTTTTGAATAAACAAATTTTGTGGATAAATTTGAAGATAAATTTCCATAAAAACATAAAAATGCCGTCTGAAACTTGATATTCAAAGCATTCAGACGGCCTTTTAAATATTTAAACTGTGGATAACTTTGTGAATAAGTGTGGATTAAAGCTTATGTCCGCACACAGTTTCGTATTGTTTTTCAGTAATCGTACCGCTCATGACGCTCATTGGGCGGATGCTGGTCGGAGTATAGCTTTGGTTGGAAATTACCCGGCCGTGTTCGTCCATCAGTTGCAGCGCTGCCAGGCGATAGGTTTTGTTTGAGCAATGAATTTCCCAGCTGCCGATGGCTGTTTTATAGGCCGGCGTGTTGACGAAACGTTCCTCTTTCAGTTTGGAAACGGTTTTTTTATCGCGGAAAGTAACCAGTGCGCCATTTCTTTTAATGCTGCTTCTATCAATAGCCACTTTGATATTGCCTTCAGAGATGGTGCCGATGTTGGTCCAGCTGCCGCCGCCGCTCGATGTGGTGGTTGTTTCACAGGCACTCAACATCAAAGCCGCAAATACGGTTGCAGCTAGGGAAAAACGTTTGATATTCATAAAACCTCATTATTTACAGAAAGTCAGCCGATATTATCCGTGAAGATGGCATATATCGTAAATCGATTTTGCAAAGTTGAACCTCTGAAAAGAATTTTATGAAAAATACGCTGAAAAGGCCGTCTGAAACCTGTCTTTCAGACGGCCTTGGAGTGTAAAATCATGTATAATTGCAAACAATTTGGTTTTCATCCCATAGGAAGATCCGACATGATTAACCCTATCGCTGCACTTTCCCCATTAGATGGCCGCTACGCCAAATCCGTTGAAGCATTGCGTCCGATTTTCTCCGAATACGGCCTGATGCGTGCGCGTGTCAAAGTTGAATTAAACTGGCTCAAAGTCCTTGCCGCCGAACCTAAGATTGTAGAAGTTCCTGCTTTCAGCGATTTTACGCTTGCCGAAATCGACAAAGTGATCGAAAACTTCTCGCTTGAAGATGCTGCCGCCGTCAAAGCTATTGAGGCGACCACCAATCATGATGTCAAAGCCATCGAATATTGGCTTAAAGAACGCTTCTCCGGCGTGCCTGAAGTGGCTGCTGCCAGCGAGTTCATCCACTTTGCCTGCACCAGCGAAGACATCAATAACCTGTCCCACGCTTTAATGCTGCAAGAAGCGCGTGAGACTGTTTTGCTGCCGAAACTGGCCGAAATCATCAAAAAACTGACCGGCATGGCGCATGAGTTGGCTGCCGTCCCTATGATGAGCCGCACGCATGGCCAGCCTGCGACACCAAGCACATTGGGTAAAGAAATCGCCAATGTCGTGTACCGCCTGCAACGCCAGTTCAAAAACCTGCAAGCGCAAGAGTTCCTCGGCAAAATCAACGGCGCAGTCGGCAACTACAATGCCCATATGGTCGCTTATCCCGATGTGGATTGGGAAACCCATTGCCGCAACTTCGTTGAAATCAGCCTCGGCCTGACCTTCAACCCCTACACCATTCAAATCGAGCCGCATGACTATATGGCGGAATTCTTCCAAGCCATCAGCCGTGTCAACACGATTCTGATCGACTTCAACCGCGATGTTTGGGGCTATATTTCTTTGGGTTACTTCAAACAAAAAGTTAAAGCAGGCGAAGTCGGTTCTTCCACCATGCCGCACAAAGTCAATCCGATTGACTTTGAAAACTCCGAAGGCAACCTCGGTATGGCCAATGCCGTATTGGGCTTTTTGTCTGAAAAACTGCCGATTTCCCGTTGGCAGCGCGACCTGACCGACAGCACCGTATTGCGCAATATGGGCGTAGGCGTGGGCTATACCATATTGGGCTTTGCCGCCCATCTGCGCGGTCTGAACAAGCTTGAGCCGAATCCTGCCGCCCTTGCTGCCGATTTGGACGCTACTTGGGAGCTGCTGGCCGAGCCGATTCAAACCGTAATGCGTCGTTACGGCGTAGCCAATCCTTACGAGAAGCTGAAAGACCTGACACGCGGTAAAGACGGCATTACGCCTGAAGTGTTGAAACTCTTTATCGAATCGTTGGAAATTCCGGCAGAAGCCAAAGCCAAATTGCTTGAGCTGACCCCTGCGTTGTATGTGGGTAAGGCCGAAGAGTTGGCAAAACGAATTTGATTTATAAAAAAGCCATTTGAATCTTCAAATGGCTTTTTTTGAATTAAATATATAGTATGAAAATAATGAAGAAAGTTTTAGATGTTTAAATATTTTCCAAGTAAGGAAAATTTGATTATATGGTTACCAATCGGCTTGTTAGTCAGTATATTACATTTTCATGGAAAAATTCCTTTTAAAAATATATTTGATACTTTTATGGGTTTGACTCCAATATATGTATTATTGGCATATCTTCATTTTCTTAGGTTTCTACAATTATGTAATTTTCCGTATCTTGTTTCTATTCAAATAGAGGCAAGAATTATTGATGTTTTAAATAGTATTGTCTCTTTTCTAATTGGATTTTCGATATGTACAAGTTTTTTTATACCCTTTTGGAAAGAAAGTTCTAAAGGATATCTCTTTCTTTTATGTTTTAATATTGCGGTTCTAGTGTTTACGATGCTTCCTATATGCTTGCATTTATGGAAAGAAATTAGAGATAAAAAAATTAAATATATTTTGATATCAGTAATGTATTTAATACTTTCTGTTGCATCATTTTATGACATGACCAAATAAATTATAAATTTAAGGCCGTCTGAAATCTTTTTCAGACGGCCTTTTTCGATTCAATCCGTTATTTCACTTTGTCTTTCAATGCACCGTAGCCGGCTGCGTCCATTTCTTCCAAAGGAATGAATTTCAAACTTGCGCCGTTGATGCAATAGCGCAGGCCGCCTTTGTCTTTCGGGCCGTCGGGGAAGACGTGTCCCAAGTGTGAGTCGGCGGCGTGGCTGCGCACTTCGGTGCGGCGCATGTTATAGCTGAAATCGTCGTGTTCGGTAACGGCGGAGGCATTAATTGGATGGGTAAAACTCGGCCAGCCGCAGCCGGAATCAAATTTGTCGGCAGAGCTGAACAGGGGTTCGCCGCTGACGATGTCCACATAAATGCCGGGTTTGAACAAGTGGTCGTATTCGTGGCTGAAGGCGTATTCGGTCTCGCTGTTTTGGGTAACCTGGTATTGCTCTTCGGTCAGAATGCGTTTGAGTTCAGCAGCGCTGGGTTTTTTATACGTTGCCGCGTCAAAGCCTTTGCCTTGAGGGACGGCTTTGGTTTTGCTCGGCAGCGGTTCGTCGGCTTTGCGGATGTCGATGTGGCAGTAGCCGTTGGGGTTTTTAATCAGGTAGTCCTGATGGTATTCCTCGGCGTCGTAGAAGTTTTTTAGCGGCTCGTTTTCGACGACGAGGGGAAGTTTGTATTTTTGCTGCTCGCGTTTGAGTGCGGCGGCGATGACGGCTTTTTCGGCGGGGTCGGTGTAGTACACGCCGCTGCGGTATTGCGTGCCGGTGTCGTTGCCTTGTTTGTTGAGGCTGGTTGGATCAACGACGCGGAAGAAATATTGCAGGATATCGTCTAGGCTGAGTTTGTCGGCATCATAGGTGACTTTAACGGTTTCGGCATGGCCTGTATCGCGGTAGGACACGTCTTCGTAGCTTGGGTTTTCCGTTTTGCCGTTAGCGTAGCCGGATACTGCGTCAACCACGCCGTCTATGCGTTGGAAATAGGCTTCCAAGCCCCAGAAGCAGCCGCCGGC
>NZ_JBQCVF010000062.1:0-6240 GCF_051962515.1 Neisseria sp. P0009.S007
TGGATTGCCGGCGAAGTATCCAACCTGACCCGTGCTGCCAGCGGACATTATTATTTCTCGCTCAAAGACAGCCGCGCTCAGGTGCGTTGCGCGATGTTTAAGGGTGCGGCCATGCGCTTGGCGAAGCCTTTGAAAGAAGGCGACCATATCGAGGTATCAGGAAGAATCAGTATTTATGAAGCGCGGGGTGAATTTCAGATTACGGTGAACGAGGTGCGGCTCAAAGGCTTGGGGCAGCTTTACGAAGCCTATGAGCGATTGAAGGCGCAGTTGCAGGCGGAAGGCGCGTTTTCAGCGGAACGCAAGAAACCTCTGCCCGCCCGTCCGCAATGTATCGGCATCGTCACCAGCCTGGCGGCGGCAGCTTTGCGCGATGTCGTGACCACCTTAAACCGCCGCGCACCCGAAATCCCCGTTATCGTTTATCCGACGCCCGTACAAGGCACAGGCAGCGAGTTGCAAATTGCTCAAGCGATTAAAACCGCTTCGCAACGCGCCGAATGTGACGTGCTGATTGTCTGTCGCGGCGGCGGCAGCATTGAAGACTTGTGGGCGTTTAATGAAGAACCGGTTGTGCGCGCCATCGAAGCCTGCGCAATTCCCGTTGTCAGCGGCGTAGGCCACGAAACCGATTTCACACTCGCCGATTTCGTCGCCGACGTACGCGCACCCACGCCGACCGGCGCGGCAGAACTGGTCAGCCCCAACCGCCAAGAATCGTTACATCGTCTAGCCCAAGCGCAAGGCCGTCTGAAAACCGTTTTGGAGCAACGTTATTTCGATGCCAGCCAAAAACTCGACTGGTTGGCGCGGCAAATCCGTCACCCGCGCCAAAAACTTGACGATCAGCGCGCTTCAATCAGCAAGCTGGCGCAAACGCTGTCTTACTCGATGACGCAAAACCTCCGTGCCCATACCGCCCGTTTTGAACGCCAAACCCAAACCCTGAAACATTGCCGTCCTGATGTTTCCATTTACAAACACAACATCGACCGCTTTCAGACGGCCTTGTCGCATTCCTTCCGCCAGCTGCTTGTCCAACGCTGTCAAAGCCTGATCGCCCAAGCCGCATTGCTCGAAGCCGTATCGCCGCAGCATATTCTGGAGCGAGGTTTCTCCGTCGTCAAAAACACACGCGGACAAGTCATCCGCAATGCCGATACATTGAAACAAGGGCAGAAACTGCACATCACTTTTGCCGACGGCGAAACCGACGTACGCGTGACCAAAGAGCAGGCTCAGGGCGAGTTGTTTGACTGACAAAATAAAGGCCGTCTGAAACTTTATGCGATTGAAGTGAAACTATGTCTGCCTTTTAAAAATCCTTAACCTGCCAATGCGGTATAATGCCTCATCTGCACCCGCAGCATATACGGAAACATTATGGACAACTCACAAAATACAGAAAATCCGATTCCACCACGCAATTCCATCCGCAAAAACAGCATTTACCTGCTGCCCAATTCCTTTACCATCGCCGCACTGTTTTGCGCCTTCTTCGCCATTACACAGTCCATGCACGGACGTTATGAAACGGCGGCGATTGCAGTTTTCCTTTCCATGCTGCTCGACGGCATGGACGGACGCGTTGCACGTTTGACCAACAGCCAGAGCGCATTCGGTGAACAGCTCGACAGCCTCGCCGATATGGTCAGTTTCGGCGTCGCGCCTGCCCTGATTGCCTACAAATGGCAACTTTGGCAGTTTGGCAAAATCGGCTATTCCGTCGCCTTTATCTACTGCGCCTGCGCCGCTCTGCGTTTGGCACTGTTCAACACGCTTATCGGCAAAGTCGACAAACGCTGGTTTATCGGCGTTCCAAGCCCGACCGCCGCTGCGTTGATTGTCGGCCTGATTTGGGTCAACCACAGCATCGAACGCTTCCCCGGCGTGCATTGGTGGGCATTGGGCATTACCCTGTTTGCCGGCATTTCCATGATTGTGCAGATTCCGTTTTGGAGCTTCAAAGAAATCAACATCCGCCGCCAAGTACCGTTTATGGGCATGGTGTTGGCCGTGTTGGTATTGCTGCTCATCAACTGGGAGCCTTCTCTCGTCCTCTTCCTATTTTTCCTCGGTTACAGCCTGTCCGGTTATGTGATGGCAGTCATCCGTTGGTTTAAAAAACGCCATAAAGCACACAAACACGACAAGGCCGTCTGAAATGTGGTCTTGGGACATCATCCTTGCCCTGCTCGCCGTCGGCAGCGCAGCGGGCTTTATTGCCGGACTATTCGGCGTAGGCGGTGGCACGTTGATTGTTCCCGTTGTCTTATGGGCGTTGCAGCTGCAAGGCATAGGCAGCCACCCCTATGCCCAGCATCTTGCCATCGGCACTTCCTTTGCCGTCATGGTGTTTACTACCTTCTCCAGTATGTACGCCCAACATAAAAAGCACGCCATTGATTGGGCGACCGTCCGCCGAATGACGCCGGGCATGATACTTGGCGTACTCCTCGGCGCGGTAACGGCAAAATATATGCCGACGCTGGCTTTGCAAGTTTTCTTTATTGCATTTCTTGCCTTTATCGCAGTCAAAACCCTACGCGATTCCAAACCCAAACCTTCACGCACCCTGCCTGCCCTCCACGGCCTGACAGCCGTGGGTACGCTTTTTGGGGCGGCTTCAAGTTGGGTCGGTATCGGCGGCGGTTCGCTATCCGTTCCATTTCTACTATATTGCAACTTTCCGGCACACCGCGCCATCGGCACATCTTCAGGTCTGGCATGGCCGATTGCGATTGCCGGCACCATCGGCTATTTTGCCAACGGTTTACATGTTGCCCACCTGCCTGAAGGCGCGGCAGGCTTTATCTATCTTCCGGCTGTAGCCATATTGAGCGCTGCCACCATCCTCTTCGCTCCACTCGGCGTAAAAACGGCGCACAAGCTGCCCGCCCGAAAACTCAAAATCGCCTTCGGCATCATGTTGCTGCTGATTGCCGCCAAGATGGCTTGGAATTTGATACATTAAATCTTTCTTGTGAAAAAGGCCGTCTGAAATTCTTTCAGACGGCCTTTTTAATTGCAAAACAACAAACTAAATAAAACCTTTTTACCTTACCCGATTTGCCCCATCGCAAATACAGCCAAGCGCCATATCGCCCATCCTGCCACCAACAATCCGGCGCACAAACGAACCATGCGTTTTTGCAGAAAGGTTTTCAACTGCGCTGCAAATATGCCCATCGCGAGCAGGTTCGGCAAGGTCCCCAATGCAAACGCCAGCATATACAGCCCGCCGTGCAAGGCATTGCCGCTGCCCAAAGCATACAAAGACGCGCTGTACACCAAACCGCAAGGCAGCCAGCCCCAAAGCACGCCGACGCCGAAACAGGCAGGCACTGATTTAATCGGCAGCAATTTGTTCAGCAAAGGATTCAGGCGTTTCCATATCGGTTTACCGATGCCTTCGATTTTGGTTGCGGCAGTCGAAATACCGGCAAGATACAGACCGAGCAAAAGCAGCAAAACATTGGCGGCAATATACAAACCGTTTTGAACCGCGCGCGTATCGTCCAAGGAAATGCCGACCTGCCCGACCAAGCCGACCAGAAGGCCGATGACGACATAGCTGCTGATGCGCCCCAAGTTCAACAATACAATCAGCCCGATTCGGTTTAAATGTGGCGGCAGCTGCAAAGCAAATGCGCTGCTCAATCCGCCGCACATACCGACGCAATGCGTTCCGCCAAAAAAGCCGAGCAGAAAAAGAGTAAGAAATGTGATTTCTTGATTCATGGTTTTTAATGATTCAAACGAATGGATGAGGCCGTCTGAAACTTTTCAGACGGCCCTGAGAATGCAGGATAAGCTTTTCCGCCCACCCTCTTCACGCTTTAGAAAAGCAATTAACTGCGTGCGCGTACGTCAAATGCCTGACGCAAACCTTCGCCGATCATGACCAGCAAAAGCAGCATTACCGTCAGCGTAGCAACGGCAGACAGGCCAATCCACCACGCGTCCAAGTTGTCTTTACCTTGCGCCAGCAACTCGCCCAAACTTGCCTGTGAGGCAGGTACGCCCAAGCCCAAGAAGTCCAAACTGGTCAGGGCAAGTACCGCACCGGAAATACGGAAAGGCAGGAAGGCCAATACCGGCGTCAAGCTGTTGGGCAGGATATGGCGCCACATGATTTCACGGTTGCCCACGCCCATTGCGCGCGCCGCCAAAACATAATCGGTCTGACGGTTTTTCAAAAACTCGGCACGGACATAGTCGGACAAGCCCATCCAGCCGAAAAGCGACAGCAACACCAGCAAAATCAACAGCCCCGGATTAAAAAACGAAGACAGGATAATCAAGAGGTACAGCTCCGGCATACCGCCCCAAACCTCGATAAAACGCTGCATCAGAAGGTCGGTTTTACCGCCGAAATAACCCTGTACCGCGCCTGCAACCACGCCGATTACGGTAGTCACCACAGTCAACACCAAGGCAAACAACAGCGAATCGCGGAAACCGTAAACCAAGCGCGCCAACAGGTCACGGCCGCGGTCGTCCGTTCCCAAGATATGCCGTTCGGACGGTTTGGCCGGATCGGGTGCCGTATCAAAATCGTTTAAAGTATCGGCATCGTAAGGATTGGGCAGATAAAGGGCAAAATTGCCGTCTGAAGTAATGTTGTGGCGGATAAGCGGATCCAGATAATCCGCAGGCGTATCGAAATCGCCGCCAAATGTGGTTTCGTTGTATTCGTTTACCAAGGGGAAGAAATACTCGCCCTGATAGCGTATCCACAAAGGTTTATCGTTGCTCCACAAAGGAGCAAGCAAAGTGACGACAAACAAAACGGCCAAAATCCGCAAAGCCAACCAACCGCGCTTATGCTGCTTAAAGGCTTGCCAAGTAGGGTTTGAAGTAGATTTTTTCTTTTTCATGGTTCGAAACATTCTTTAATAATGGATTGAAGATATTTTCAGACGGCCTTATTTCTGTCCGCCAAAGTGAATACGCGGATCGACCCATGAATAAGAAATATCCGACACCAGTTTAGCCAACAACCCCATCAGCGTGAATACATACAGCGTACCCATTACGACAGGATAATCACGTTTCATCACTGCCTCGTAAGACAGCAAACCCAAACCATCCAGCGAGAACAGCGTTTCAATCAACAGGCTTCCGGTAAAGAATGCGCCGATAAATGCAGCCGGGAAACCGGTAATCAGAGGAATCATGGCGTTGCGGAAAATATGCTTCCACAAAATCTGTTTCTCAGGCAAGCCCTTGGCTCGCGCGGTATAAACATATTGACGGCGGATTTCTTCAAGGAACACGTTTTTCGTCAATACGGTCATCACCGCCAAGTTGCCTGCCACCGAAGCGGTAATCGGCAAGGCCATATGCCATAAATAATCTTTGACTTTACCTGCCCAAGAGAGCGTATCAAAATCATCACCAACCAAGCCACCCTGCGGGAACCAGGCAAAAAAGCTGCCGCCGCCAAATAACACCAGCAACACCAAGCCCAAGACAAACGGCGGTACGGTATAGCCGACCAAAATGATCATCCCCGTAATCGTATCGAATCGGCTGCCATCCCTGACCGCCTTGGCAATACCCAACGGAATACATATCAAATAAGTCAGGAAGAACGTCCACAAACCCAAACTCATCGATACCGGCATTTTCTCTTTTACCAACTCAAATACGGTTTGGTGGTGGAAAAAGCTCTCGCCCAAATCGAAACGGGCAAATTTCCATACCATATCCACAAAACGCGTCACAGGTGGCTTGTCGAAACCGTACAAAGCATTCAGCGCGGCCAAATCTTCCGCACTGATGCGGTTGCCGTTTTTGGCCAAAGTTCCAGGCATACTGTGTCCCGCCGTCTCGCCGCCAACCGCGCCCTGCGTCAGCTGCTGAACCATCTGCTCCACCGGACCGCCGGGAACAAACTGAATCACAGCGAAGGTAATCGCCAAAATCCCCAACAACGTGGGAATCAAAAGGAGCAAACGATGAAAGATATAACGCCACATGGTTAAGTGTTCCTCTATTTTTTGATTTGAAGGCCGTCTGAAACCGCTGACTTCAGACGGCATATAGTAACGGATTAATAAGCGTTTGGCCGATGATTTACTTCTCCAACGCCTCCTGCAATTTCTTCTCAATCAAATCCGCGTCAAACGATTTGGCAATCAGCTCAAAGCGGGAATCACGGCGCCATGAAACTTGGTTTGCGCCCCATTGACCGTCCACCCAGTTCAGCCATACCCATGTACCGAGCACTTGGAA
>NZ_JBQCVF010000062.1:6340-11965 GCF_051962515.1 Neisseria sp. P0009.S007
CGGCGCCATGAAACTTGGTTTGCGCCCCATTGACCGTCCACCCAGTTCAGCCATACCCATGTACCGAGCACTTGGAACACGCCTTTGGCACGCACGAGACCGTCTGTAAATTTAGGCAGGTCGTTGAAGAAATCAGTCAGTTTTTCGCCATCGAAATCACGTCCGGCAGGGAAAGTAAAGCCTTGCGACTGGAAGCCCATGGTGTTGTCCGGCAGGGCTTTGAGGCGGTAGCGCGATTTTTCGACAACGGGAATATCAAGCCATTGGATGTCAAGTTGCGCATTTTGTACTTCAACCACTTTGGCTTTAGGCGGGAACAGCTTGGCCGCTTTATCATGAAATTCGGCCAGTTGCTCCGGCGTACACAAGTCGGTTTTGCTGGCGACCAATACGTCGCAAATGCCGATTTGGTCTTTATACAAGGCTTGTTGCGCGTAATCGGGATTAATGAATTGGCGCGGATCGACAACAGTAAAGACGGCGCCGATTTCTAGCATACTGTCGAGCGGTTTGGCTTTCAATTCGTCGATAACGCTGGCAGCGTGTGCCAAACCGCTGGCTTCAATCATCAAGCGGTCAGGTTGGGCATCGCGCAGCATTTTTTGTACGGTCGTACCCATTTGCGCGCCGGCAGTACAGCACAAACAGCCGCCGGCGATTTCTGCCACGGGAATGCCGTTGTCGCTCAAGACGGCGCCGTCAATGCCGATTTCGCCAAATTCGTTGACAATGATGACCCATTTTTCATTCGGGTCTTTTTGTGCCATCAGACTTTTAAGGGCGGTGGTTTTGCCTGTTCCGAGGAAGCCTGAAATCAGGTGGACTTTAGTCTTTTTTACTTCTGACATTTTTTACAAATTCCTGTTAAAACAACATGTTCTTCTTTTAATGAGAAACCAGTTTCCGCCACGCCTGCACGCAATGCCGCCCATTCTTGGCTCAAGGTCTGCTCATCTGCCGTACCGCATTCGGTACAAACCAAAATAAACGCGCTGTGGTGCGCTTCGGCTTCTTCGTGGTCATGGCAATGGTCATTGCACTCGTGCTGCGCGTGGCTGCACAGAATATAGCCGTTGACCGCCGCCACTTTGTGCAAAACGCCCTGCTCCGCCCAAAAATCAAGGGCGCGGTAGGCCGTCGGCGGCGCAACCACGCCCTCGCTTTGCTGCTGCATCTGCGACAGAACGTTGTAGGCTTTAATCACGCCGCTTTGTTTCAAAACAATATCAAGCACTTGCTCGCGCAAAGCGGTTACCTGCACACCATCGCGCTGCGCTTGTTCTAAGATTTTTTGTTTGATTACGTTCATAACTGAAACAGCCTTTCAGACGGCCTTGTTAATAAAAAATTACATTATAACGTGTTTGTTCAATTTCAGATAACAAAGAGGCCGTCTGAAACGTTCAGACGGCCTGATGCCGATTACTTAAACCAAGATTTAATTTTTCCAAACAAAGACATACTTTGTTTTTCAAACGTTTCTTCCTTCACCGGAGCAGGCTCATCGCGGTAAACTTTCATGCCTGCAAAGGTCTGGGCAACCGGCATGATTTCGATGGAATTGACGTTCATCCGCGCCGGACGCTGATAGAGCCATAAAGCGGTATCAGCAATATCTTGCGGCTGGATAAACTCGACATTCTCATAAACCTCGGCCGCACGCTGATCGTCGCCTTTGAAACGGACATTGGAAAACTCGGTATCGCCGCACAAACCCGGTTCGATATTGGTAATGCGGATATTTTTATCTGCCAATTCGGCGCGCAGATTCATACTGAATTGGCGCACAAAAGCCTTAGTTGCACCATAGACATTACTGCCGGAATAAGCATAACTGCCGGCAATCGAACCTAAATTGATGATGTAGCCCTGTTTGCGCGCTACCATTTGCGGCAAAATCTGGCGGGTTAGAAAAATCAGGCCGATGATATTGGTTTGAATCATGGTTTCCCAATCGCCAAAATCGGCTTTATCAGCGGAATCCAGACCTAAAGCCAAACCGGCGTTGTTGATCAGGCAATCGATTTCAGCTAAATGCTCAGGCAGGCTGTTTAAAGCGTTTTGAATTGACTCCGTACGAGAAACATCCATTTCCAAAGGGTAAAACTGCTCGCCCAATTCCTCTGCCAACTGCTGCAATTTGTCTTCGCGCCGTGCCGCGCCAATGACATGATAGCCTGCCGCAACAAAAGTACGGCACATTGCCGCGCCGAATCCTGCCGATGCCCCGGTAATCAAAATTGCCATATCGTTTCCTTTCTGTACTCGTTTCAGACTTGGGTTTAAGGTATGATAACGCCTTATCAGACGGCCTGAGAGTTTGGCCGGCTGATTTTAAATTTAACGATAATCATATCATTACAATAGGACACACTCCATATGAAAACCCGTTTTCTCCCTGTTGCTTTGGCAGCAGTGGCGCTTACCCTTTCCGCCTGCGGCGGCAGCAGCGCGCCTTCCCAGCCTAAAGGCCCTATTTCCGAAGACCGTACGGCCGCGTTCAAATCCATGATGCCTGAGTTTACCCGCATGGGCAAAATGGTCAAAGACGAAGAGCCTTACGACGTAGAAAAATTCAAACAAGCCGCCGCAACCTTCGCCGAAAACAGCAAAAAACCGTTCACCCTGTTTGAATCCGACCCTCAAGGCAACGGCCGCGCCCTGCCTGCCATCTGGACAGACACGGCAACCTTCAAAGCCGAAGAAGAAAAATTTGCCGCTGCAGTTGAGAAACTCAACGCCGCCGCACAAACCGGCAAATTGGAAGAAATCAAAGCCGCTTACGGCGAAACCGGTGCAACCTGCAAATCCTGCCACGACACATTCCGCGGTCCGGAATAAGGCTTAAAACAATAAAGGCCGTCTGAAATATCATTTTCAGACGGCCTTTTCTTCAACTGACTTCAAATCTTTCTATATTAACTTTATATTTTGCATTTCATGTTTTTTACCGGTTTCATTTGAAACTAACGGCCCAGTTCACATATCGCAATCAAATTTTCTTCTTCCGGCTGTTTAAATTCAATTAAATCTCCCTTCTTCTCAACCAATCAAATTCAAATTCAGACCTGCTTTATCTTTTCAGCCAGATTAATCATATGCGCTTGGATTATCTCCTGAAACAAGAATCTGCTTTATTTTTTAATAAATAAAAACCATTATCTAAATATTTGTAAAGTTTAATAATATGTTATAAAGTATCTACTTCGTTTCTGAGGTAACTATCATGAATCCGAATTTCAAATTAAATCTACTAACATTATCTTTACTGGCTATAACCAGTATCGCACACGCAGAAGACGAGGTTTCAACTCAAGAGCTTGATGAAATTCAAGTCAAAGGTAAACACATTGCCAAAGAGAAAAAAGTTTTTACCGAAGGCCAAGCCAAAAGTTCGCGTGAACGCGTTTATCAATCCAGCGAAAACATCGATACCATCGTGCGGAGCATGCCCGGCGTTTTCACCCAACAAGACAAAGGATCAGGCGTATTGGCGGTCAATATCCGTGGCGATAGCGGTTTGGGACGTGTCAATACGATGGTTGACGGCGTAACCCAAACCTTCTATTCCACTTCTGCCGATGCCGGACGCAGCGGCAGCTCCTCACAATTCGGTACGGCACTGGATCCCAATTTTATTGCCGGCGTGGATGTAACCAAAGGCAGTTTCTCGGGTGCCAACGGCATCAATACCTTATCCGGTACAGCCAATTTCCGTACTTTACGGGTAGACGATGTAGTACACGGAAACAATACCTTCGGCCTCTTGACCAAAGGATTGACCGGCACAAACAGCACCAAAAGCAACTTTATGGCAACCGGAGCGGTACAAAAATGGTTTGACAGCGGAGCGCGCCTTGGTGCGTTATATGGTTACAGCCACCGTAATGTCGAGCAAAACTATAAAGTAGGCGGTGGCGGTCAGCGTATCGGCAATTTTGGCGAGGAATATCTGGATCGTAAAAAACAAGAATATTTTGAGAGCAATTTATTGAAATTCGACCACGAACAAAATCTCTGGGTCCGTGACTTTTCCAAGCGCAATGCGGTCGGTAAAAGCTATTGGGACTACCCTTTCTCCAAAAAATATAACGATCCTGAGGTTTTGCAAAGAGATTATGTCGATGACTTGGAAAGAAGCTGGAAAGAGAATTTGGCACCGCAATGGGATCTGACCCCAATCGATCCTACCAGCCTGCAACAACGCTCAAACAGCCATTTGGTCAAAGTGGAATACGAAAACGACAACAACAAGCTGGACCTTCAGCTTCGTACCATGAACAACCGTATCGGCAGCCGCAAAGTAGAAAACCGCAACTACCAAGCCAATTACAACTTAAACATTGGCGATTATGTCGATTTAAACGTGTTGGCCGCCCATAATTTGGGAAAACAAAAATATCCGAAAAACTCACGTTTTTCAGGATGGGGGCTGCTTGATTATTTGGAAACCAAAAACACAGCCAATCTTTTGGATATCAACAACAGCTTTTCTTTCAAACTTCCCCAAAAAACAGATTTAAAAGCTACCGTCGGTTTCAATTTCTTTAAAAACCAATACAGTAAAAACCGCTTTCCGGAAGAGCTGAGCCTGTTTTACGACGGCCCGGATCAAGATGCCGGCCTGTACAGCTTTTTAGGCCGTTTCAAAGGAGACAAAGGAATATTTCCTCAAAAATCAACCATATTGCAACCTTCAGGCCAGCAAAAATTCAATACGTTCTATTTTGATACTTCCTTGAAAAAAGGCATTTATCAATTGAATTACAGCGCCAATATGGTCAACTACCGCTACAAGGGCGAATATACCGACTACTTCAATACCCAAGAAGACTTTAAAAAAGCATTTGGAGAAGATTCTGAAATTTATAAACAGCATTGCACGCCAAGCTGCGACCTTTACGAACCGGTTTATACCAAATCCGGTAAAAAGCATGCGGTAAACCATTCGGTGGCATTAAACATCAATGTCAACGACTACTTTATGCCGTTTATCAGCTATTCGCGTACGCATAGAATGCCGAATATTCAAGAAATGTATTTTTCACAAATCGGCGACTCAGGCGTCAATACCGCCCTCAAGCCGGAACAGGCCAATACTTACCAAATAGGCTTCAATACCTTCAAAAAAGGGATTTTCAAGCCGGACGATGTATTGGGTTTCAAACTGGTCGCCTATCGCAGCAGGATAAACAACTATATCCACAATGTTTATGGCAAATGGTGGGATTTGGATAAAGCACCCAGCTGGGTAACCAGTACCGGCCTGCAATACTCTATCCAGCATCGAAACTACGCCAAACCTGTCCATAAAAATGGTTTGGAAGTGGAAATGAACTATGATTTCGGCCGCTTTTTTACAACCCTGTCTTACGCATATCAAAAAACCAACCAGCCGACCAATTATAGCGATGCCAGCGAATCGCCCCGCAACTCTTCTAAAGAAGACCAAATCAAACAAGGCTACGGCTTAAGCAAAATTTCCCGCTTACCCCGAGATTACGGTCGGTTTGAATTAGGGTCCCGATGGTTGGGCAATAAATTGACTATCGGCGGCATTATGCGCTATTACGGCAAAAGTACACGGGCGACGACTGAGGAGGAATTTGTTGACGGGACAACCGG
>NZ_JBQCVF010000063.1:0-2245 GCF_051962515.1 Neisseria sp. P0009.S007
TCGCCTCTTGATGAGCCGCTATTTGAAAACCTCGTCGTCAATCTGCTTGTGCCGCTTTTGACCGGCGTGGCAGGGAAAACCGATACAACAGAACAGGAGTAAAGCATGGCTACTTATGCAGAATATTTGGATTTTGATACCGAAGAAGACAAATTGAAACAGCAGCAACTCTATCAGGCGACCGAGCTGTCGGCGCAAACGGTAGAGGCGGTTAAAAAGATCAGCCGTCCGCAAAATTGGCTGCTTGCCGCTGCGCCATATTGTCCCGATTGCCGCGTATTTGTGCCGTTTATTCAGAAAATGGCGGAGTTGAATCCCAATATCCGCGTCAACTATATTGCCCGAAACGATTTTGGCGACAGCAGCCGTTTTGAGAATCCACGCCAACAGGAAATCGTCCGCGCCAATCAAAAAATCCCTGCGCTGTTTTTGATGGGGCATGAAGAAGTCGGGCCTGTGTTTAACGAGTTTCCGCAAGTGGTGTTAAACCAAATTGCGGCAGATGAAACCCGTCGCACGGAATTGCGCGATGCGTACCGTGCCGGCGAGTTTAATGCCGATATTGAGGCTCAGATTGTAGCGGCCTTGGCATGGGCAGAGCAGCGTTGTTGAGTAGATATTGTTGGTGTGTAAGACTATATTTTGAGCTACTTTGATAAAGGGGACAATTTCTAGTGTAATTTAGTTCTTACCTAGATTTTCTCATTATGTATTTACGTTCTGGAACTTCAATGGTTTGAACAATTTCAAATCCCTCTTTTTGGTAGAGGTCTCTAGCTATTTGATTTGACTCAAAAACCGTTAGGGAAATACTTTCTATTTCTTCATTTTCAAACATTTCTTGAAGAAAGTATTGAAAAGCTTTTCTACCTAATCCTTTTCCCTGCTTCTGTGGAGCTATGAGAAATCTTCCAATATGAAGATTTTTATCTTCTAGTTTGATTTTCTGGATGATGCCTACAAACTCTTCTCCAACAAAAATGGAAAAAATCCCTTCCATCTTTTGCAAGGATTGGGCAATCAAGGGATAAGAAATCTTTGGCCCCATCCATTGCTTCTGAAAACTTTCTCCCAAAGCATTAGACCACTGACAAATGAGTTGGGCATTTTCTAACTGAAGTCCTTTTTCAAAGTGAATTTTCATATTTGCTCCTAAAACTTCTCTTATATCCAACTATTATACTCTTTCTCATATTTTTTCCGAATAATTAAGTATGATTCAACTTTATTTTTTTCTTGTTGGAACGATTCTTGCTTCCTTTCTTTGCTTTGTAATAAAAAGGCCGTCTGAAAAGATTTCAGACGGCCTTTTTTGATGCTTAACGCTTTATTAAATCTCGATTTTATTCGGCGTAAAGGTTTGCCATTTGTTGCAGGCAGGGCAGTGCCAGAAGAAGACTTGGGATTTGAAGTGGCAGTTGCGGCAGCGGTACATAACGCTTTTTTGCAGCTGGCGGCCGATAATGGAACGAATCATATCGGTGTCGGCTTTCCACTCCGGATTCATACTGCTGAGTTTCAAGCCAAGCAGGCGGTACACGCCGTTGAGGTCGGGTTTTTGGCGGACGAGTTCGACAGCGATTTGCGCCGCTTCGGTTTCGCCTTTGAGCAGCAGAGCCTTTTCGTAGATGACGTTGATCAGGTCAAGATCGGGAAAGGTTTGCATATAGCCGATGAGGCGGTTGAGGCCTTCTTCCTGCTTGCCTTGCGCGGCATAGGCTTCATAGAGCTTCTCGCCGACCATGCTCAGATAGGCGTGGTTTTGCTGCTCGATGGCGGAATACGCTTCCACTGCGGCAGGGAAGTTGCCCTGACGGTATTCGATGTCGCCGAGGATGATGTTGGCGCGCGTACATTTCTTGTTGGCTTCGAGTGCTTTGCCGATGTTGTAGCGTGCGGCGTCGAAGTTGGACTTGAACAGTGCGGCTTGGGCGATTTCGCAATAGAACTGGGCGATTTCAAACTGGTAGGTTTGTTCGTCATGGCTCAAGAGTTGCGCCATTTCGATGGCTTTTTCCCAGTCGCGGTCTTGTTGGTAAATACTCAAAAGGTGTTGGCGGGCTTCGCGTGCCATATCGCCTTCCTGCAAGCCGAGGAAGATTTGTTCGGCACGGTCCACCAAGCCTGCGCTTTGGTAGTTTTGCGCCAATTCAAAAAGCACGCGCGCGCGTTTTTCGTTGACTGTGTCGGGCGAATCGAGCAGGGCGCGGTGCATATTGATGGCTTTGTCGTTTTCGCCGCGTTG
>NZ_JBQCVF010000063.1:2345-11826 GCF_051962515.1 Neisseria sp. P0009.S007
CCATATTGAAAGGCGTATTGTTCAGTCTTTAGTTATTATCTTACAAATCAGAATAAGAAAGGCAATCATCATGAGCAGACCAGTCCCAGCCGTATTCGGCAGCGTTTTCCACGCTGAAATGCCCGTTATCGCTTATCGTGAAGGTAAATGGCAACCGGTAGAATGGCAATCTTCCAAAGACCTGACACTCGCCCCCGGCGCACATGCTTTGCATTATGGCAGCGAATGTTTTGAAGGTTTGAAGGCATTCCGTCAGGCAAACGGCAAAATCGTGATGTTCCGCCCGACTGCTAACATCGCGCGTATGCAGCAAAGCGCAGATATTCTGCACCTACCGTGTCCTGAGACAGAGGCTTATTTGAATGCTTTGATCGAATTGGTCAAACGTTCCGCCGAGGAAATCCCTGATGCGCCTGCCGCTTTGTACCTGCGTCCGACTTTGATCGGTACCGACCCTGTGATCGGCAAAGCCGGTTCTCCTTCCGAAACAGCCTTGCTGTACATTCTGGCTTCTCCTGTCGGTGACTATTTCAAAGCCGGTTCGCCCGTTAAAATCTTGGTGGAAACCGAACATATCCGTTGCGCCCCACATATGGGTCGTGTGAAATGCGGCGGCAACTACGCTTCCGCCATGCCTTGGGTATTGAAAGCCAAAGCAGAGCATGGTGCAAACCAAGTATTGTTCTGCCCGAATGGCGACGTTCAGGAAACCGGCGCGTCCAACTTTATCCTGATTAACGGCGATGAAATCATTACCAAACCGTTGACAGATGAATTCCTGCACGGCGTTACCCGTGATTCCGTGCTGACTGTTGCCAAAGATTTGGGTTACACTGTTACCGAGCGCAACTTTACTGTCGACGAGCTGAAAACTGCGATTGAGAATGGTGCGGAAGCGATTCTGACTGGTACGGCTGCGGTTATTTCTCCAGTAACTTCTTTCGTGATTGATGGCAAAGAAATTGAAGTGAAGAGCCAAGAGCGCGGTTACGCAATCCGTAAGGCGATTACCGACATTCAATACGGTTTGACAGAAGACAAACACGGCTGGTTGGTCGAAGTTTGTTAAGTAGAACGTTAATATAAAAGGCCGTCTGAAATATTTTTTCAGACGGCTTTTTTTATTGGCATTTAGAAGGAAAAAGCGATAATAAAATGCTAAATTTTTTAAACAAACGGTAGTATTTTTAGATAATCGGTATATAATGCGCAGTCATGTTGTAAAAATACATATTGGAAATATCGAATTTTATTGATTTTTAGAAGAAGTTAAAAACAGTTATAGATATTTATTCTGTATATTTTGTAAATTTAGTTAAATAGGGAATGCTAAAAACATATCGTGTTAGAATTTCCCTCCTTTTTGGCTTCGCGGGATTCACTCTGTCAAGTCAAAAAGGAAACCAGTGCAAGATAAAACCATTTTTATTTTGCTATAAAAATCAAAAATAACTTAACTCTGGATGAACTAATCAATTAAAAAGGGACTCTGATACATTTCCGTCAAAAATAACCGGATACATGGTACGCGGACAGATCGCCTATATAAAGTCATCCAAGGGTTCTGTCTGACACCATGACCGTTTCCAATCAGAAAACCGGCAGAAGGGGAAACGCTGCCGAGTTTCTCAAAGCGGCCAACTTCAGTTTGGCCTTTATACAGGCAATTGTTGTTACGACAGAATCCGTCTTACCTCTTTAATCAATCGGCTTTTTTGTTGCACGCTTGTGCGGTGGGAAAGGCGATATTCGATACAAGGAAATACGCTGATTATGTCACATAAACTTGCTCCTCTTGGCCGTACCCACATTCGTCACGGCTCATCCACACCTGAAGCAAATTCCAAATCATCTTCTCCTCTAAAAGAATGGATACACACCCACAATTGGGGGGATATGCCGTCGGTTTCTCCTGAGCTTAAGCAATTAAGCGGTAAAAATACGGTAACGAGAGAAGTAGTGCATGTGGCGGAGGCAGCAAGATTTGACAGTTCATCATCATCTTCAGACGGCCTTGTGACAAAAATGCATGTTGCACGGGCCAGTGTTGCTTCTGTAAGCAGCGTTTCCAGTAAACATATCATTGCGCCTAAAGTAACAAATAAACCTGCCGCTACCGATAAAGCAACGGCAGCTAAACCAGTCAATAAATCGATGGAAAAAATTCTGGCTGAAAAGCAAAAAATTTACGAAGAGGCTAAAGCAAAAAAAATAGCCGAGGCTGCCGCTGCCAAAGCAAAGGCGGTCGAACGCGCAAAAGAAGCGCATAAAGCGGCAGTCGAAAAAGCGATTGCAGAGCGTAAAGCCAAACAAGAAGCCGCCCGCAAAGAGAAAGAGGCGGAAGACAGAATTGCCGAAGAAAAAGAAACCGTTGAGATTGTTCATAAAAAGAATCTGAAGGATTCAGACGGCCATGACAAAATAGCGGGCGTTTCTTCCGGTAAAAAAGCAATCAATAGCCACGACGGCCACCTCAGTTCGGGTAAAGCAAACAAAATTGACGACCATGCTGAAAGCAGGGTAGGCCTATCCGGAAAATACCGCGTGTATGAATCTAAAGAGTACGGTAATTACGTTCGTGTGAATGATTTTGGTGCCGATGCGCAGGGTAAAAAAGACAGTCTTCAGGCATTTAAAGCAGCTTTAGAAGCGGCTCATAAAGAAAAAGCCATGGTCTTCTTGGATGGTACTTACTATATTTCCAACCAGATTGTGATGGATAAAACCGTTTCCGGCGCACGCGGTTTGTTTGGTTCGGGTATGGGCAAAACCAAAGTAACGTTTGATAAAGCACAGACGGGCGTGTTCAATCCGGACACCAACCATGACGATATCCGCGAATTTGCCGGTATTTTGGTTGATGGGCAAAACAATAAAACCATTGCCGACTTGTCGGTTCAATATACCAACCCTGATTTTTACCGCAAAGGCTTAAGCTATTTTGGCAAGGTAAACGGCATTTTAGTGAACGATGCGGACAATACTTTAATCAGCAAAGTAGAGGTTTCCGGTGCCAATCGTGCTGGTGTGATGTTTACGTCAACCGCTTCTTTGGAAACGGAAAAAGGTCAAAAACTGACCTTTAAAGCGCGCGTACAAAGCGGCGAAATTGATGAAAAATACGAAGCGCTGCCTTTGGGTGAAAACAACCGTATTGTTGATTCGTATCTGCACCACAACCGCGTTGCCGGTGCGCTGATCGGTTTCCAACAAAACTTTATCGGCGAGGGCAACCGTTTGGATTGGAACGGCCACGAAGCGGACGGCGGTACCGGCTATGGTATGGCTGTGGCTGCGGGTAGTTACAATTACGGCATCACATACCGTAAAAACACGACTGACCACAACTACCGCAAAGGCTTGGATGTGCATGATGGTACAGGCATTGTCATTGAAGACAATGTGTTAACGGGTGACCGGCTGTATGGTATTGTTGCCTACAACCGCCAGTTTTCTATGGATAAAGTCAAAATTACGGGCAATACCATTATCCAAGACCCGAGCTTCCGTTTGAATGTTGATGATGACTTGGGTAAGTACTACCACATGTATTCAGGGATTCAGGTACAAACCAATACCCAATACAAAGATTTGCACTCGGCTGATAAAGGTTATTTCGATATTAGCGATAATGTCATTAAAAATCTGACGGTTTATCAAAACAATATTCAGACCTACGCGATTGAGTTCCGTAACCATGAAAGCAAAATGGATTACACGCTCAATATGGCAAACAACAAGATCAGCGGCGAATCTACCAAATATCTGATTGCCGTCATCAACGATACCTACGACCGCGTTTTATCTAAAAACGGCATTGGTAGCGGTACCATTACCATCAGCGGCAATGATGCCGATATTGGTAAGATTATGAAAGGCGCAGTACCGGTTTATGTGGAAGAACACCATGGCAATGCCGCTATGCATGGTGCGGTGACAATTCACAACAACAAAATTTCCGTGCGCGAAGAATCTGAAGGCTATGTTGAATTTGCCTATTTAAAGAGCAATGCCAAAGAGTACAACATCACCAATAACACATTGAAACTTGGTGGTGCCCTGAATGATGCTTTGGTAGACGTACACAGTACCAACCCTAAAGGCAAAGCATCTTTAAATGTAGCCAACAACAAAATCATGACGGACATTAAAGGCAAACTGTATGATTCATGGCTGCGCTTTGAAAACGACATCAAGACGTATTCTGAAGGCAATAGCCATAACGGCGCAGCACTGAAAAAGGTGAATACGACCGGCAGTAAAGTGGCATTGAGCGATATCTTGTCAGAAGCCAACCATATTGTTGAAACGACTAAAGAGACTGTGTATCACCATACTCAGAACGTGTATACATCAGGAGTGGAAGAACATCATACAACGACAGGGATTTTGTAAGTTGTTGAAGTCGTAATCTTTATGTTTTAAATATTGATAAATAAAAAAAGGCCGTCTGAAAATTTTCAGACGGCCTTTTCATCTAACTCACATTATTTAGCCAGTTCGGCACGCAGTTTGTGGGTTACGTTCATCATCACTTGGAGTTGTTCCAGAGTTTCTTTCCAGCCACGGGTTTTCAGGCCGCAGTCCGGGTTAACCCACAGACGTTCAACCGGTACAACCTCGATGGCTTTGCGCAACAGATGCTCAACTTCAGCTTCAGTCGGTACGCGTGGGCTGTGGATGTCGTAAACACCTGGGCCAATGTCGTTCGGGTATTTGAATTCGCCGAACGCGGTCAAGAGCTCCATATCGGAACGTGAAGTTTCAATGGTGATGACGTCAGCGTCCATAGCAGCGATGGCAGGCAGGATGTCGTTGAACTCAGAATAGCACATATGAGTGTGGATTTGGGTGCTGTCTTCGCAACCGGTAGAGGACAGGCGGAAAGATTCGCCGGCCCAGTTCAGGTAGGCATCCCAATCGGCACGTTTCAAAGGCAGACCTTCGCGGATGGCAGGTTCGTCAATTTGGATGACTTTGATGCCGGCTTTTTCCAGATCCAATACTTCGTCGTTCAGAGCCAGTGCGATTTGTTTGCACACGGTAGAGCGAGGAATATCATTGCGGACAAAAGACCATTGCAGAATGGTTACAGGGCCGGTCAACATACCTTTCATCGGGCGTTTGGTCAGGCTTTGAGCGTAAGTAGACCAAGCCACAGTCATGGCTTCAGGACGACTTACGTCACCAAAGATGATAGGTGGTTTAACGCAACGTGAGCCGTAGCTTTGTACCCAGCCGTATTGGGTGAATGCAAAACCGCTCAACAATTCGCCGAAGTATTCAACCATGTCGTTACGCTCGGCTTCGCCGTGTACCAGTACGTCCAAGTCCAGTTTTTCTTGCTCTTCAACCACCAAGGCGATTTCTTTTTTCATCGCGGCTTCGTAATCTGCGGCAGACAGTTCGCCTTTTTTGAAGGCTGCACGTGCTTGGCGGATTTCGGTAGTTTGTGGGAAAGAACCGATGTTGGTAGTCGGCAGTAAAGGCAGGTTCAACCATGCTTGTTGCGCTTTGATACGGTCGGCAAATGGAGATTTGCGTTGGTCTGCGTTGGCAGGCAAATCGGCCAGGCGTTTGGCAACGTCTGCACGGTGGATTTCGCTGCTGTTGGCACGGGAGTCGGCGGCAGCTTGGCTAGCGGCCAGTTCTTCGGCAACAGAATCACGACCTTCGTTCAATGCGGCTTTCAGAACGCGCAATTCTTGGGTTTTTTGCAGGGTGAATGCCAACCAAGAGTACAGGTCAGGTTTGTTGGCTTTCAGTTTTTCTTCAACTGACAAGTCAAATGGAGTGTGCAGCAGAGAGCAAGAGCTGGAGATCCACAAACGGTCGCCCAGTTTGGCTTGCAGAGGCTCGACAGTTTCCAAAACTTTGTTCAGGTTGGCGCGCCAAATGTTGCGGCCGTCGATAACGCCGGCAGACAGAACTTTGTCGTAGTCGGCAAATGCGTCTAGCTGTTCAGGAGCGCGTACCAAGTCGATGTGCAGGCCGTCAACAGGCAGGGATTTCAGCAAAGTAGCGTGTTCGGCAACAGAACCGAAGTAAGTGCTCAACAGGATTTTGGCGCTTACTTTGCTCAAAGTAGCGTAAACGTCTTTGTATGCTTCTACCCATTCTTTAGGCAGGTCAACAGTCAAAGCAGGCTCGTCGATTTGAATCCACTCGGCACCGGCTTCAACCAAAGCAGTCAGGATTTCAACGTAAACAGGCAACAGTTTAGGCAACAGGCTCAGACGGTCGAATTCAACAGCGCCTTTTTCTTTACCAACCCACAGGAAAGTCAACGGACCAACAACGGTCGGTTTGGCTTTCAGACCCAAAGCTTGGGCTTCTTGCAGTTGTTGAACGTAGTGTTTGGCGTTGGCTTTGAATTCGGTATCGGCGTGGAATTCAGGCACCAAGTAGTGGTAGTTGGTGTCGAACCATTTGGTCATTTCGATAGCGAATTGGTCTTTGTTACCGCGGGCCAGTTGGAAGAATTGTTCCAAAGACAGGTTTTGGTTGTCGAAGCCGAAACGGGCAGGGATGGCACCGGTAGCAACTTGCAGGTCGAGGATGTGGTCGTAGAAAGTGAAATCGCCTACAGCAACGTAATCAGCGTTGGCAGCAGCTTGGTGTTTCCAGTTTTTCTCGCGCAAGTCTTTAGCAACAGCCAGCAATTCTTGCTCGCTGATTTCTTTGCGCCAGTATTTTTCTTGTGCGAATTTCAATTCGCGGAAGGCACCGACGCGCGGGAAGCCTGAAAAATGCAATGTTGTCATGTTAACTCTCCTAGTTGGAATTTTGAATCAGGCCAGTATGGCCTGAATGTTCGATATTGTAAATCAGAATGGGGAGGCCGTCTGTTTTATTAACGGGGGCGTACACCCAAAATATGGCAGATGGCGTAAGTCAGTTCGCTGCGGTTGAGGGTGTAGAAGTGGAAGTCTTTGACACCTTCGCGCGAGAGGACTTTGACCATGTCGATGGCGATGCTGGCGGCAACAAGGTTGCGCGTGCCTTGGTCGTCATCCAAACCTTCGTACATTTTAGACAGCCAGCTTGGGATTTTGACATTGGTCACTTGGGCCATTTTGGTCAATTGTTTGAAATTGGTTACGGGCAGGATGCCGGGAACAATTTCAACGTCAATGCCCATCATCACGCAACGGTCGCGGAAGCGCAGATAGCTTTCCACGTCAAAGAAAAATTGGGTAATAACGTGGTTTGCACCCGCATCAATTTTGCGTTTCAGATTGATTAAGTCGGCTTGTGCGGATTTGGCTTCCGGGTGCACTTCTGGATAGGCTGCTACGGAAATATCAAAGTCGGCAACGGAGCGCAACAGTTTGACCAAATCTTCGGCATAGAAAGGTTTTTTCTCGTAGCCGGGCGGCTCGTCGCCACGCAGGGCGACAATGCGGCGGATACCGCTATCCCAATAATCTTTGGCGATTTGGCGCAACTCGTCAGGGCTGGCGTCGATACCTGTCAGGTGGGGGGCAGCGTCAAGGCCGGTTTCTTGTTTGATGCGTTTGACGATGCTGTGTGTGCGGTCGCGTTCGCCGGAGTTTGCACCGTAGGTTACGGAAACGAATTTCGGATGCAGGGTTTGCAGGCGATGGATGGAATCCCACAGCATGGTTTCCATTTGTTCGTTTTTCGGCGGGAAAAATTCGAATGAAACATTGATGTCGCCTTTTAAATCAGAAAGGCTGTTGTTTAAAGCGGCGATTTCTCGAGCGTGATTCATGGCTATGCACCTTCTGCATATCTTTTATTTGTTGTCAGGTTGCATAATAAATTTGAGGTTGGTATGAGTCAATTTCGAAATTTTCCGAAATTGTATGAATAAATTTAATAAAGGCCTCAGGCCGTCTGAAAAACTGTCTGAGGTCTTGTTTGATAGGGAAGTGGGGAAAGATTATTCTGCTTCATCTATCCACGCTTGTTGCACGGCTTCGAGAATACGCTCGCCGCAACGCGTCGGGTCATCGTCAAATTCAGGCAAAGCCATAATTAAATCACGCAGTTGGGTAAAGCGTACGGTTTTCGGATCGATGCTGTCGCCGTGTAAGTCGTAGAGTTCTTCGGCGATGCGTTGGGTATCTGTCCATTTCATGATGTGTTCCTTTATTGGGTTTGGGCTATTAGTAATTATTTTAATCAAGAAGAAGTTGGACTGCCAGATTGTTTTACGGAAGATTGGCAGATAAATGATGGCGCTATTTTTTAACAAAATAGCATAGTTGCGTTAAAATACGGCAAGACACTTAAAATTCACGGCAATCTGCCGTTTTATACTTTCTATTCCGCTTTGTATGATTTGGTTTTCATACAAAATTTACACTTTGTTATGCAACCAAATTTTTTGGAACGGCTCTTAAGACAATCCATCGCTTAAAAATAAAAGGAAAAAAGATGAATAACGCACTCAACGCCAAGCTGTCCAAGCTGATTTACGCGCTCGCTTCCGATGATCCGGAGTATCTGTCCCAAGCAGGTGCATTCGACCGTTTGCTGTTGTTGGTTCGTGAACTTTATCGGATGCTGGACGAAACAGAAGGTTTGAAGCAGCTGGTGTTCCGTCTGTATTACGGCAAGCATTATGGTTTGATTAAACTGGATGCCGCTTCACCCAATGACGATGCAGGCGCATTGAGGTTGAAACGTTGGATGGTTTATTCGCGTATCGCAGAGCGTATCGAAAATTGCGGCAAGCATTTGTCGGTCGTGCTTGAAGATGCGGTGTTGGAAAATGGCGCGGACAAATCTCATTATATAGATGAAGCCAATGCCATTATCGAGCGTTTCGGTTTGGTAAGAGATGAGGCTGCACTTTCGGCCATTGAGGCGGAGGAAGCGTTGAAGGCTGAGGCTGAACTGCCGACAGTAAACAAATCTCAGAATGCTGCTCCCCGTTATAACGGCAATATGCATCAAATCAGAATGCAAGAAAAAATTGAAAATTATTCAGCTACGCAGAAGGTGGCCTCCATGCAGATTTCGCGTATGCGTTTTATTTTTCCTCATATCAAATAGTTTGCTGCATAACCAAAAGGCCGTCTGAAAACCATGAATTTATGGTTTCAGACGGCCTTTTCATTAAACCTCGTTTTAATGGTCTTCGCGAGCGTGGTTGATTGTATATTTAGGAATTTCTACGACCAAATCTTCATCGGCAACGACTGCCTGACAGCTCAAGCGTGAATCGGCTTCCAAACCCCATGCTTGGTCGAGCAGGTCTTCTTCCAATTCGGTCGGCTCTTCCAGGCTGTCAAAACCTTTGCGGATAATCACGTGGCAGGTTGTGCAGGCGCAGGATTTTTCGCAGGCATGATCGACTTCGATATCGTGGTCGAGCAGTACGTCAAGGACGGTTTGGCCTTCCGGTGCGTTTTCGATAACCGCGCCTTCGGGGCATAATGTCGCGTGTGGGAGTACGGTAATTTTTGGCATTTTTATTGTCTCGGTTGTTTAAGAGTGGTTGTGGTTAAAG
>NZ_JBQCVF010000064.1:0-11761 GCF_051962515.1 Neisseria sp. P0009.S007
GCGACACCATCAATGTCAAAGGCGACAGCAACATCATCAGCGAAACCGTAGCCGGTGGCGCACAGCTGAAACTGGCCGATGTATTGAATGTCGGTCAAGCGGCTCCGGTGAAAATCGATGGCGACAAAGGTGAAGTCAGCGGCTTGAGCAATACGACTTTGGGTGGCAATGATTTTGCCCAAGGTAAACGTGCAGCGACCGAAGAGCAGCTGAATGCGGCCCAAGATCAGTTGGTGAATGTATTGGGTGGCAATGCGGCCAATAATGGCGGCAACATCAGCATGACCGATATTGGCGGTACTGGTGAGAACAATATCCACGATGCAATCAAAGCCGTTAATGCAACTGCCAATCTGCCTTTGACTTTCGGCGGCGACAGTGGCAAAGACGTTGAACGCAAACCGGGTACGAAGCTGAATATTGTTGGCGGTCAAACCGATGCAGCCAAACTTTCAGACGGCAATATCGGCGTTGTAGCGAATGGTTCTGATAAGTTGGAAGTCAAATTGGCTAAAGACTTGGCAGTTGACAGCGTGAAAGCCGGCGATACCACAGTCAATACTGACGGCGTGAAAGTTGGCGATGTCAATCTGACTAAAGCCGGTTTGAACAACGGCGGCAACAAGATTACCAATGTTGCAGCCGGTACCGATGATACTGATGCGGTGAATGTTGCTCAGTTGAACAAAGCTGCGGCTGCGGCTAAGACTGAAGTCGTTCAAGGCGATAACATTGTTGTTACTCAGGATGTCGGTGCCAATGGCCAAACCATTTACAAAGTGGCTACCGATAAAAACCTGAAAGTCGACAGCGTTACCGCAGGCGATACCGTGATGAATAATGACGGTGTGAAAGTCGGCGATGATGTTGCATTGAACAAAGACGGCTTGAAAGCAGGTGATGTGAACCTGACTAAAGCTGGCTTGAACAATGGCGGCAATAAGATTACCAACGTTGCGGCCGGTACGGATGACACCGATGCAGTCAATGTTTCCCAACTGAAACAAGCTGCGGAGGCATCTAAGACTGAAGTCGTTCAAGGTAAGAACATCGTTGTGACGGAAAAAACAGGTGACAAAGGTCAGACTGTTTATGAAGTTGCTACCGATAAAGACTTGGACGTTGACAGCGTGAAAGCCGGTGATACTACTGTCAACAATGATGGTGTGAAAGTTGGTGATGACGTTGCATTGAACAAAGACGGCTTGAAAGCAGGCAAGGTAAACCTGACTAAAGACGGCTTGGACAATGCGGGCAACAAAGTAACCAACGTAGCAGATGGCGATCTCAATGCCAACAGCAAAGATGCCGTCAACGGCAGCCAGTTGTACGCAACCAACCAAAACGTAGCCAACAACGCCGCGACGATTGCCAAAGGCATCAACTTCGGCGGTACGACCGGTAGCAACAACTATGCGTTGGGCAATACCATCAACGTTAAAGGCGACAGCAACATCATCAGCGAAACCGTAGCCGGTGGCGCTCAACTGAAGTTGGCTGACGAGATTAGCGTGAAGACAGTGAATGCCGATACCTTCAAAGCAGGCGATACTGTGATGAACAATGACGGCGTGAAAGTTGGCGATAAAGTTGCATTGAACAAAGACGGTCTGACCGCAGGCAATACCGTGGTCAACAACGATGGCGTAACCATCGCTGCACCGACTGAAAGCAATCCGAACAACCAAGTCAAATTGTCTCCTGTCGGTCTGAACAACGGCGGCCAACGCATTACCAACGTGGCTCCGGGTAAAGACGGTACAGACGCGGCAAACGTGAACCAGTTGATTGGCTTGGGCAACGAATTGCAAAACAACATCAACCAAGTAGGTAAGAAAGCCTACGCGGGTGTGGCCGGTGCGATTGCCCAAGGCTCGATTCCGCAAGTAACCCGTCCGGGTGCGACCGGTATCGGTGTCGGCAGCGGCTACTACGGTGGTCAGTCTGCCATGGCCATCGGCGTGTCTGCGATGAGCGACGGCGGCAACTGGATTGTCAAAGGCAACTTCTCGGCCAATACCGACGGTCATGTCGGTGTCGGTGCCGGTGCGCTGTATCAGTGGTAAGTTGGCAATGACAGGCAACTAGATTTGCTGCCTGAATAGGGAGGCCGTCTGAAATTTTAGGTTTCAGACGGCCTTTTTTTCTGAAAACACTTGAATTTAGGCTATCTGAAACGATATGCTTCATCTATTTACCGCATGACTCTGAAAGAGAACAAATGAGCAAAACCATCCATTATTTGAAAGACTACGCCGCGCCAGCGTACCGTATTCTGAAAACCGACCTGCATTTCGATATTTTAGAACCGCAAACCATCGTCAAATCTAGTCTGACCGTTCAACCTGAAAGAGCAGGGGAGCCATTGGTATTGGATGGTTCGGCAAAACTGCTGTCTGTGAAAGTAAACGGCCGGGTCGTAGATTATGTGTTGGAAGACGAAAAACTGACGATTGCCGGCGTGCCGTCTGAAAACTTCACGCTGGAAGTAGAAACCGAAATTTTGCCGGCTGAGAACAAATCGCTGATGGGTCTGTATGCTTCCGGCGGCAATCTGTTTACCCAATGCGAACCGGAAGGTTTCCGCAAAATTACTTTCTACATCGACCGTCCGGATGTCATGTCTAAATTTACCACCACCATCGTTGCAGACAAAAAACGCTATCCGGTGTTGCTGTCTAACGGCAATAAAATTGATGGCGGCGAGTTTTCAGACGGCCGTCACTGGGTGAAATGGGAAGACCCGTTTGCCAAACCGAGCTATCTCTTTGCTTTGGTGGCAGGCGATTTGGCGGTAACGGAAGATTATTTTACAACCATGAGCGGCCGTAAGGTCAAAATCGAGTTCTACACCACTGAGACAGACAAACCTAAAGTCGGTTTTGCCGTGGAATCGTTGAAAAATGCGATGAAATGGGACGAGATACGTTTTGGCTTGGAATACGACTTGGATATTTTCATGGTCGTTGCCGTGGGCGATTTCAATATGGGCGCAATGGAAAACAAAGGTTTGAATATTTTCAACACCAAGTTTGTGCTGGCCAACAGCCGTACCGCGACCGATACCGACTTTGAAGGCATCGAATCTGTTGTCGGCCACGAATATTTCCACAACTGGACGGGCAACCGCGTGACCTGCCGCGATTGGTTCCAATTGTCGCTGAAAGAAGGTTTGACCGTTTTCCGCGATCAAGAGTTTTCCGGCGACCGGGCCAGCCGTGTGGTACGCCGTATCGACAATGTCCGTATGCTGCGCTTGTTCCAATTCCCAGAAGATGCAGGCCCGACTGCGCATCCTGTCCGCCCGGCCAGCTATGAAGAGATGAACAACTTCTACACCATGACCGTCTATGAAAAAGGTGCGGAAGTAGTGCGCATGTATCACACCTTGCTCGGAGAAGAGGGCTTCCAAAAAGGCATGAAGTTGTATTTCCAACGCCACGACGGTCAGGCTGTGACTTGTGATGATTTCCGTGCCGCAATGGCAGACGCAAACGGTATCAATCTTGATCAGTTTGCCTTGTGGTACAGCCAAGCCGGTACGCCGGTTTTAGATGCTCAAGGCCGTCTGAAAGATGGAGCGTTTGAATTGACGATCAAACAAACTATTCCGGCTACGCCCGATATGGCGGACAAACAGCCGATGATGATTCCGGTCAAAACCGGTTTGCTGAATGAAAAAGGCGAAGCGGTTGAGTTTGAATATCAAGGTAAACGGGTGAAAGAGGCGGTTTTGGTATTGACTGAAGCCGAGCAGACTTTTGTATTGGGCGGCGTCAATGAGCCGGTTATCCCGTCTCTGCTGCGTGATTTCTCTGCGCCGATTACCTTGAACTATCCGTACAGCGAGCAAGAATTGGCCACTTTACTGGCGGCAGATGAAAATGAGTTTGCCCGTTGGGAAGCTGCTCAAACCTTGTACCATCGCGCCATTAACGCCAACCGTCAGGCATTGGCGGAAGGCCGTCCTTTGCCGGAACATAAAGCATTGATGGATGCTTTGGCTTTGGTGGTTTCCGGTGATTTTGATCCGGCATTCCGTGCCATTTTGCTGCAAATGCCGTCTGAAACCGATGTATGGGCGGAAGAAGAAAATATTGACCCTATTCAGGTTCATCAAGCGCGAGAAGCCTTGCTCAATGCTGTTGCCGTCAAGTTCCTGCCTCAATGGCGCGAGCTGAACCGTCAAGCTGCCGAGCAAGAAAACCAGGCTGATGCTGCTGTTCGTTATGAATACAGCCCGGAATTGGCCGGCTGGCGCACTTTGCGCAATGCTTGCAGGGCATTTATCCTTCGTGCTGACGCAGCGCATATCGAACACGTTGCGGAAAATTACGAGGCAATGGCGCAAAACATGACACACGAATGGGGCATCTTATCCGCAATCAACAGCAATGAAAGCGAAATTCGCGATCGTTTGTTGACGAAATTTGCCGATAAATTCGCCGATGATGCCTTAGTAATGGACAAATACTTTGCTCTGATTGCTTCAAGCCGCCGCAAAGATACTTTACAGCAAGTTCAGACGGCCTTGAGTCATCCTAAGTTCAGTATTGAAAACCCGAACAAGGCCCGTTCTTTGTTGATCAGTTTCAGCCGCAATATTCCACATTTCCATGCAGAAGATGGCAGCGGCTACCGCTTTGTAGCCGATAAAGTGATGGAAATCGACCGTTTTAATCCGCAAGTTGCTGCTCGACTGGTGCAGGCTTTCAACATCTGCAACAAATTGGAAGCCAACCGCAAAGCCGTCATGACCAAAGAATTGCAACGAATCCATGCACAAGAAGGTTTGTCCAAGGATGTGGGCGAGATTGTCGGTAAGATTTTGAATGAAAAATAAAGCCTGAGACCTTTGCAAAATTCCTTTTCCCCAACAGCCGAAACCTAAATAAAGGTTTTCGGCTGTTTTTGTTTCACATATCCACTGATTCTACTCAAATACCCCCTTAATCCTCCCCGGACACCCGATAATCAGGCATCCGGGCCGCCTTTTAGGCAGCAACAGGCGCACTTAGCCTGTTGGCGGCTTTCAATAGGTTCAAACACATCGCCTTCAGATGGCTTTGTGCACTCACTTTGAGCAGACCGAAATAGGCTGCCCGCGCATAGCGGAATTTACGGTGCAGCGTACCGAAACTTTGTTCGACCACATAACGGGTCTTCGACAAATATCGGTTGCGTTTGGTTTGCGCTTCCGACAGCGGATGTTTGCGGTGGGCTTTGCGCATAATGCCGTCCAGCAACCGATGTTCTTCCAGATGTTGCCGGTTTTCCTTACTGTCATAGCCTTTGTCGGCATAGACGGTCATATCTTTGGGCAGTTCTTCCAACAAAGGCGACAGGTGTTTGCACTCATGGGCATTGGCGGGGGTAATGTGCAGTTTCTCGATATAGCCTTCCGCATCGGTACGGGTATGTTGTTTGTAACCGAGTTTGTAGAGGCCGTTTTTCTTTGTTCAGCGGGCATCTTTATCTTTACTCGGTGTGGTTTGACCGCTGACTTGTCCTTCTTCATCGACTTCTATGGCCTGGCGCTGTTTGCTGCCGGCGGTCTGAATAATGGTGGCATCAACGACGGCGGCGGATGCTTTCTCTACTTTTAGGCCTTTTTTGGTCAATTGTCGGTTAATCAGTTCCAACAGTTCGGACGGGGTGTCGTCTTGCGCCAGCCAGTTGCGGTAGCGGCATAAGGTGCTGTAATCGGGGATGCTCAGTTCGTCAAAGCGGCAAAACAGGTTGAAATCGATGCGGGTGATGAGGCTGTGTTCGAGTTCGGGATCGGAGAGGCTGTGCCATTGTCCGAGCAGGATGGCTTTAAACATGGATAGCAGTGGATAGGCGGGACGGCCGCGGTGGTCTCGGAGGTAACGGGTTCTTTGACGATTCAGGTACTGTTCGATCGGCTGCCAATCAATCACTTGATCCAACTTCAATAGTGGGAAACGGTCGATGTGTTTGGCAATCATGGCTTGGGCGGTTTGCTGAAAGAAGGTGCTCATGAGAAATCCCCTAAATGTCTTGGTGGGAATTTAGGGGATTTTGGGGAATTTTGCAAAGGTCTCAGCCTGTCTGTTGACCTTATTGTAATCTAGCAATAAGGATAGATAGCTTAAAGGCCGTCTGAAACCGATTGGTTTCAGACGGCCTTTTTCATATGTCAATGCTTAAATTAATTTTCGTTGAGGGTAGAGAATAGAATAAAAAAAGAGCCTGCATAAAACAGGCTCTTTTTCATACTAATCCGAAGATTAGAATTTGTGACGCAGGCCAACCAAACCAGAGATGGTTTCAACTTTGTGAGGACCAGACTCAGCACCACGCAACCAGCCGGCAGAAACCAAAGCAGTAGTGCGTTTAGAGAAGTCGTAGTCAGCACCAACGATAACTTGGTCGTATTGAGTGCCTTTCAGTTTTTCGCCGTCAACTTTAGCTTTGAAGCCGTGAGCGTAAGAAACGCGAGGAGTTACGTTACCAGCGCGGTAAGCGGCAGTAGCAGCAACTTCGATAGTTTCAGCAGGACGGCTGTCCAAGCCAGCAGCAGTACCGAATACTACGTTAGAAGCGTTAGTACCGGCAGCACGCATAGCAGAAGTTACAACACCGTTAGATTGGGCTTGAGCGTAATCACCCAAAGTTTCCCAGTTTTTAGCGTATTGACCAGCTACAGATACGAACAGGTTGTTAGCATCGTAACCACCTACCAAGCGGTGTACGTGACCGTCTTTTTCAGAAACGGCGTTTTTACGGAAACCACCGGCGTATTGACCGAAGAAGCCAGAGTTTTCGTAGTTCAGGCCAGCGTAGTAAGTGTCACGGGTAGCGTCGTTGTGAGTGTATTTGTCAGAAGGGTTAGCATTGTCACGAGGAGTATATTGTACGCTTGCGCTGAAACCTGAGAATACAGGGCTGTCGTAACGTACAGAAACTGCACGTTCGTCAACACGAGTAAATACAGACATATTCAAAGCGCCGTTGCTGCTTTCCCATTGGTCAACATTGTCACTAGTATTTTTAACAGTAGAGTCCAGTTTACCAGCACGAACTTTACCGAAGCCACCTTCCAAACCGATGAAAGATTCGCGAGAAGCCCACTCTTTGTCGCCACCGGCGATAGAAGTGTTTTGTTCAACTTGCCAGATGGCATTCAGGTTGTTACCCAAGTGTTCGTGGCCTTTAAAGCCGATACGTGAGCCGAAGTCAGCGATTTCAGTAGCAGTTTTAGAGCTTTTCTCGTGACCCAGTTTAGCAGCAGTTTGTTCACCCAATTTTACTTTGGATACTTCAACACCGGCTTTAATTTGACCGTACAGAGTTACGTCAGCCATAGCTGCAACAGGCAGAGCCGCCAGAGTCAAGGCAATCAGAGATTTTTTCATTGCTGTTTTCCTTTTTTAAGTGTGAAGAAGCGAGCATTCGTTCTTCTTATTACGATATCGTTCTCTTTCAACGATTCCATGACCATAATATAAAGGTTATGGCCTAGGAAAACAAATTTTCCTCTTGTTTTGAGTGATTTTTGCAGGGAAACGTTGTTTTTTACAGACAGGGTGGAAGCATAAGGCGGTCTTTTATTTTGGTAATGTGTTTTTCTAAAAGGGAATTTCGGGATAGCTATAAAATATGGGGTATAAAATTAGGTTGTGAATATTGTTTATCGTGTTTTCAGACGGCCTTGGTAATTGGAATTTATCGTGTACTGGGTTTGCAAATATATAAAAAACCTGCCTGATTGCTCGGGCAGGTTTTATTTGATCGAAAGACAGATTAGTTTTTGTCTTGGTCAACCAGTTTGTTTTTGGCAATCCAAGGCATCATAGAACGCAGTTGAGCGCCGACTTTTTCAATTTGGTGATCAGCGGTCAGACGGCGACGTGCTGTCATGCTGGCATAGTTGACGGCACCTTCTTGGATGAACATTTTAGCGTATTCGCCGGTTTGGATGCGTTTGAGGGCATTGCGCATGGCTTCGCGGGATTTGTCGTTGATGACTTCGACGCCGGTTACGTATTCGCCGTACTCTGCATTGTTGGAAATGGAGTAGTTCATGTTGGCGATGCCGCCTTCGTAAATCAGGTCAACAATGAGCTTCATTTCGTGCAGGCATTCGAAGTAGGCCATTTCTGGGGCGTAGCCTGCTTCAGTCAGGGTTTCGAAGCCGGTTTTGATCAATTCAACCACGCCGCCGCACAATACGGCTTGTTCGCCGAAGAGGTCGGTTTCGGTTTCTTCGCGGAAGTTGGTTTCAATCACGCCGCCTTTGGTACCGCCGTTGGCTGCGGCGTAAGACAGGGCGATGTCACGTGCTTTGCCGCTTTTATCTTGGTAAACGGCGATCAGGGAAGGTACGCCGCCGCCTTTCAGGAATTCGCTGCGTACGGTGTGGCCTGGGCCTTTAGGGGCAACCATGATAACGTCGAGGTCGGCGCGGGGTACGATTTGGTTGTAGTGTACGTTGAAGCCGTGAGCGAACGCCAATACTGCGCCTTCTTTCAAGTTAGGCTCGATTTCGTTTTTGTATACGATAGGTTGGTTTTCGTCAGGCAACAGAATCATTACAACGTCGGCTGCTTTGGTTGCTTCAGCAACAGTGCGCACGTCGTGGCCGGCTGCTTCGGCTTTTTTCCAAGAGCCGCCTTGGCGCAGACCGATTACGACATTTACGCCGGAATCTTTCAGGTTTGCTGCGTGTGCGTGACCTTGTGAACCGTAACCGATGATGGCAACGGTTTTGCCTTTGATCAGAGAAAGGTCAGCGTCTTTATCGTAATAAACTTGCATTTTATTTCCTTAGTGTAAGAGGGTTCCGGACAATCCGGGTTGAGTTAAAAGTAATAAGGGGTTAAGCGGGGACTTGGTTCATCAAGACGATTTCCAATGCTTCGGTTTTTCCTTCAATGGATTTGACGAAGTTTTGGAAATGTTCGCTGGCATTGTGTTCGTCAATAGCTGCTTGGGATTTCCAGCTTTCTACGAATACGAAACGGTTGGGTTTGCCGATTTCTTGGTGCAGGTCGTAGCTGATGTTGCCTTCTTCTGCACGGCTGGCTTTGACCAATTCTTTAAACTGGGCAGCCAGAACCTCGGTGTATTCGGGTTTGACGGTAACTAATGCAACGATTTGGATGCTTGACATGTTTGTCTCCTACTGTTTTTCAGACGGCCTTTGTTGAAAGTAAAAGGCCGTCTGAACGATACAGCGTTAAATTTTCAAAATACGCTCGCCGCGGCCGATGCCAGCTGCGCCTGTGCGGACAGTTTCCAAAATTTGAGCACGACCGACTGTCTCAAGGAAAGAGTCGAGTTTTTCGGTAGAGCCTGTGATTTCGATGGTATAGCTGCGGTCTGTCACATCAATAACGCTGCCGCGGTAGATTTCGGTCAATCGCAGGAATTCGTCGCGGTCTTTGCCGACGGCGCGGACTTTTACCAACATCAGTTCGCGTTCGACAAAACGGCTTTCGTTCAAGTCAACCACTTTGACAACTTCAATCAGTTTGTTGAGTTGTTTGGTGATTTGCTCGATGACGTGCTCATCGCCGTGGGTAACAATGGTCATACGGGACAAGGTTTTGTCTTCGGTTGGGGCTACGGCCAGGGAGTCGATGTTGTAATCGCGTGCGGAGAACAAACCTACCACACGGCTCATCGCACCTGATTCATTTTCCATCAGAATAGATAAGATATGTCGCATTTCTTTCTCCTTACGCTTTTGCAATATCGCGCATATGCGGCGGCAGAACCATTTCATCCAAACCTTTGCCGTTGCCGACCATAGGCAGTACGTTTTGTTTCTTGTCGGTCAAGAAATCGAGGAATACCAGACGGTCTTTTTGGTTTAATGCTTCCAGTAAAGCGCCTTCTACATCGGATTTTTTGTCCACACGGATGCCGATATGGCCGTAGGATTCGGCCAGTTTGACAAAGTCGGGCAATGAATCGAAATAGGTTTCCGATTCGCGGTTGCCATAATACAGCTCCTGCCATTGGCGAACCATACCCAAATAGCCATTGTTTAATGTAACGACATTGATGGGGACATTATATTGGAAGCAGGTGGACAGCTCTTGGATATTCATTTGAATAGAGCCCTCGCCTGTGATACAGAAGACGTCTTGTTCCGGAGCCGCCAGTTTGGCACCGAGGGCATAAGGTAGGCCTACACCCATCGTACCCAGACCGCCGGAATTGAGCCATTGGCGGGGACGCTCGAATGGATAATATTGAGCAGCAAACATTTGGTGTTGGCCAACGTCGGAAGTAATAATGGCTGAGTTTTTGGTAATTTCTGCCAGTTTTTGAACAACGTATTGCGGTTTGATGATTTCGCTGTCGTTTTCAAACCACAGGCAGTTGTGCGAACGCCATTCTTCGATGGTTTTCCACCATTTGTCCAATGAGTCGGCTGAAGGTGCAGTTTCTTGTTTGCCCCACAGATGAATCATTTCGGTCAATACGTTTTTGACATCGCCGACAATCGGGATGTCCACTTTAACGCGTTTGGCAATGCTGGACGGGTCGATGTCGATATGGATGATTTTTTTGGGTTTGTCCAAGAATTTTGACGGTACGGAAACCACGCGGTCGTCAAAGCGAGCGCCGATTGCCAAAACGACGTCTGCATTTTGCATCGCCAAATTGGCCTCGTAAGTGCCGTGCATACCCAACATGCCCAAGAATTGGCGGTCGCTGGAAGGGTATGCACCCAAACCCATTAATGTGCCGGTACAGGGTACGCCGGTCATGCGGACAAATTGGGTCAGTTCATCGGAGGCATTGCCCAATACCACGCCGCCGCCGAAGTAAACGATGGGGCGTTTGGCAGAAGCCAGCATTTGTACGGCTTTTTTGATTTGGCCGATGTGGCCTTGTACAACCGGTTGGTAGGAGCGGATGAAGATGTCTTCTTGCGGATAGCTGAATTTGGCCATCGCTTGGGTTACGTCTTTAGGAATATCGACGACAACGGGGCCCGGACGGCCGCTGGCGGCAATTTGGAAGGCTTTTTTAATCGTATCAGCCAGCTCGCCAATATTGGTAACCAGGAAGTTGTGTTTAACACAAGGGCGGGTAATGCCGACCGTATCCACTTCTTGGAACGCATCTGTACCGATGAGGGAATTGCCCACTTGGCCGCTGATGACGACCAGGGGGATGGAATCGCTGTACGCAGTGGCAATACCGGTCAATGCGTTGGTTACGCCCGGACCGGAAGTTACCAAGGCCACACCGACTTTGCCGCTGACGCGGGCATAGGCATCTGCCGCATGTACGGCTGCCTGCTCATGGCGGGTCAGAATGTGCTTGAATTTGTTGAGTTGGAAAATGGCATCGTAGATTTCGATAACCGCACCACCGGGATAGCCGAATACGTATTCAACACCTTCGGCTTTGAGACTTTGCACGACGATTTGTGCGCCTGATAATTGCATATTGACCTCTTTTATGCGGTTTCTAACCAATAGGAACAATCCGCCTCACCACAGCACCTGTAATGCAATTCCGCCAAGCAGCGATTTAGGGTACGCGCATTGAGGGAATACGGCGACAGTCAGACTGTCCAAACAATTGGAAAGGAACACAGAGTTTGTGAAAAAGAGTAGAAAAGATAACGCAAACCGACTGTTCAATCAAGATAAAATCTTTCATCTTTTAACATTTGAAACGGGAAAATAGATTGAAGGTTGATTTTAAAGAAATAAAAAAACAGTTTTATTGATCTTGGTGTGGATGGATTGTTGACAGTTTGAGTAAGGAGAAG
>NZ_JBQCVF010000065.1:0-7964 GCF_051962515.1 Neisseria sp. P0009.S007
TTTGTCGGCGGCGCAACCGGTGGTTTATTGTTCCAAAAATACGGTTTTGTAGGCGTATTTGCCTTTTGTAGCGTATTGATGTTGCTGTGGCTGGTATTGGCAGTCATTTCGCCGGCACCGAAACCTGTCAAAAACCTCAGCTATCCGCTTAACGCTGAATGGCAACAAAATCCGGATTTGCTCTACCAAAAATTGACCGAAATTGAAGGCGTTGAAAGCATTAGCTTTAGCGCAGACAAACAAACCATTTATATCAAGGCCTTGCAAAAAGGATTCGACCAAGAGGCCGCCGAAAAAATTATCACAGGAGTGTAAAATGTCATTGAATAAAGTTATCCTCATCGGCCGCCTTGGCCGCGACCCGGAAGTCCGCTATATGCCCAACGGCGAGGCCGTCTGTAACTTCAGCGTTGCCACCAGCGAAACGTGGAACGACCGCAACGGCCAACGCGTAGAACGTACCGAATGGCACAACATCACCATGTACCGCAAACTCGCCGAAATCGCCGGTCAATACCTGCGTAAAGGCAGCCAAGTGTACCTGGAAGGCCGTATCCAAAGTCGTAAATACCAAGGCAAAGACGGCATCGAGCGCACCGCTTACGATATTATCGCCAACGAAATGAAAATGCTTGGCGGCCGCAACGACAACAGCGGCGGCGCACCATACGATGACGGCTACAACCAAGGCGGCCATTCAAGCCAAGGCAGTCACCAACAAGCGCCACAACAGCAATACCAATCTGCCCCAGCTCAAGAACCCCCAGCCGCCCCAGCCCGTCGTCCTGCTCCGGCACAACCGACCGCTCCGGTTGATGATATCGACGACGATATTCCATTTTAATCATTGAGCAATACAAAAGGCCGTCTGAAAAATATACTTTCAGACGGCCTTTAATTTAAAATGATTGAAAAGAAAATCCTACATTTGCACTGAGCCGCTGACGGTCAGGCTGATTTCTTCCGAACCAGGGGAGGCAGGTATGCCATCTTCTATTCCTGCAGCCATCTCTGCGACGGGGGCTGCCCGTAACATTTTGGCGCGGGCGAAATCGCCGCCGACTTGGCGGTTGCCGATATGGCCCAAGTTGAGTTTAACGATTTTGTAGCTGGAGAAGCCGAGTGTTTGGGCGAGGTTTTGGGCGCGGTCTTTGAAGCGCAGGATGACTGCTTTGCTCAGTTGGTCGACGGTTTCTTCGCGTTTTTCTTTGGATACGGAAAACGAGGAGCTTTCCAAAACGGCGATATTGATGCTGTCGGCAATCAGGCGGTTGAGTGCTTCAAAGTCTTTGCTTTCTACTTTGAAGTAGGCGTGTTCTTCCCAGCCGGTTTGGGTGCGTTTGCCGTTGGTGTATTGATAGCGTGGGGACGCGTTGCGCTCCATCAGCTCGGCTTTAAATTTGTTGTTTTGGGAGATTTTGTTGAACTGGTTGAATTTCTTCATGAAGGCTTGGTTGACGGCTTGACGGTCTTTGCCTTCTGCGTTGATGCTGAAATGCGCGGTCATGGTATCCCGTGGCACTTCCATGTTGGCGGATTCGGAAAATTCAACGATGTTGTAGTTGAGGCTTTCTGCTGCAACGGGCAGGGAGGCGGCTAGCAGTAGGGTGGTAAGGGTTGGGCGGAGCATTTTGTTTTCCTTGTAATGCGGATTTCAAAAAAGTAATTTAGCATGAAAGATGGAAATGTTGGCTTTGGCAAGCGTAAGGATTTGTATGGGTTGAGGCCGTCTGAAAAGAAGTTACTTTGTATCCATCAAGCCGACTTCATGGGGATTGAGGCGGGCTTTTTCTTCTTGGCCTAAGCCGACCAATTTCCGCAAGCGGGTCATGTAGGCATTGACGTCAAGGCCCCGTCCGTAGCGTTGTGCTTCCCAGATGGTTTCTGCTAAGGCTTCCATCATATCGTGTTCGGCTTTGACCCAGTCGCCGTTGTAACGGGCGCAAAGTTGTTGGTGGATGGCACGGATGCCCGGGGGCTGGTCGATGGCGCTTTGCTCTTGCAGGGAAAGGTGTAGCGACATATGCAGGAATGGGTTGCTTTCACCGTCTTCAGGCAGCCATTCTTTATCTAAATATTGTTCGATGTCTTCGAGATAGTGTCCGTATTCGGGATGGGCTTCGATGATGCGCAAAGCTTTTTGTTGCAGGCCGTCTAATTGGAGCGGCGCGAGCCTGTGTTGCCAGACGTGGGCAAAGAATCGGCGGACATCGTGGGTGTTTACGTCATACATGATGGGTGTGATTTGATTTTGGGATATGTGATTATATAGCGATTGCGATAAAAAAGGCCGTCTGAAAATTGAATCTCAGACGGCCTTTGTTTTGCAGGGTTTAGCGGCGGTCGATGATTCGGTAATACACTTCGCCGTCTTGGACATAGCCCAATTCGACACGGGCAATTTCGGCAATGGCCTCTTGTCCGTGTGCTAAGTCTTCAACTTCCGCATTGAGGAAATTGTTGCGTAAAGTGAGCGTTTGGTTTTTTTCCTCCTGACGGACGAGCTGCTCCTGCAATTCTTCCGTATGCCCGACGCTGCCTTTACCAAACCAAAGGCTGTACTGACAGCACAAAAGTGCGAAGGTTAAAACAAAAGTCACCCACTTCATACAATCAATATCCTATATTCTGCTTATTTGCCCAATTGGTAGAATGCGGCTTTGCCAGGGTAGTAAGCGGCTTCGGCCAATTCTTCTTCGATGCGCAACAATTGGTTATATTTCGCCATGCGGTCAGAACGGGACAGGGAGCCGGTTTTGATTTGCATACAGTTGGTAGCAACTGCCAAGTCGGCAATGGTGCTGTCTTCGGTTTCACCGGAACGGTGGCTCATTACGCTGGTGTAGCGGTTGCGTTTGGCCAAGTCAACGGCTTTCAGGGTTTCGCTCAATGTACCGATTTGGTTGACTTTGACCAGCAATGCGTTTGCCACGCCTTTTTCGATGCCTTCAGCCAAGATTTTTGGATTGGTTACGAACAAGTCGTCGCCGACCAATTGAACTTTGCCGCCCAATTTTTCGGTCAGCAGTTTCCAGCCTTCCCAGTCGTTTTCGTCCATACCGTCTTCGATGGAAACAATTGGGAATTCGTTAACCAGGCCTTCCAAGTATTCGGCAAATTCTGCGCTGGTGTAAGAGCGGCCTTCGGCTTCCAAGTGGTATTTGCCGTCTTTGTAGAACTCGCTGGATGCGCAGTCCAGGGCGAACAATACGTCTTCGCCTGCTTTGTAGCCTGCGGCTTCGGTTGCTTCTACGATCAGTTGCAGGGCTTCTTTGTGGCTGTTCAGGTTAGGTGCGAAACCGCCTTCGTCGCCCACGGTAGTTGGGAAGCCTTTGGCATCACACAGTTTTTTCAGTGCGTGGAAAATTTCGGCGCCGCAACGCAGAGCTTCGCGGAAAGATTTTGCGCCGACAGGCATGATCATGAATTCTTGGATGTTCAGGCTGTTGTTGGCATGTTCGCCGCCGTTGATTACGTTCATCATCGGAACAGGCAGAGCCATTGGGCCTGCGCCGCCCAAGTAACGGTACAGCGGCAAGCCTGCATCTTCAGCGGCCGCGCGTGCTACGGCCATGGAAACGGCCAAAGTGGCGTTGGCGCCCAAGTTGCCTTTGTTTTCAGTACCGTCCAATTCGATCATGATTTGGTCGATATAAGATTGTTCGCTGGCATCGATGCCGATGAGGGCTTGCGCGATTTGGTTGTTAACGTGGTCAACGGCTTTCAATACGCCTTTGCCCAAGTAACGGGATTTGTCGCCGTCACGCAGTTCCAAAGCTTCTTTTTGACCGGTTGATGCGCCGCTTGGTACGGCTGCACGGCCCATGACGCCGGATTCCAACAATACGTCACACTCTACAGTAGGGTTGCCGCGAGAGTCCAAAATTTCGCGTGCAAAAATATCAACGATTGCGCTCATGAATATCTCCAAATAGGATGGTAAAAGAAAAGTAGCTTTGTTACGCTTCAGACGGCCTTGAGGATGATTGCCAAAGTCTGATGAATGCAGACATTATACCGTCTTTGCCGGGCATGGCATCGGCGTCGGTATGAAACCGACTGTAAGTTTGTTTCACGTCAATATCGGTCAAACAAACATAAGCTGTATAGTGTAACATTTTTTACCCTTTTTAGGGTGAAAAGCTGATTAAATCAGGCATAAGGCCGTCTGAAAATCAGATTAGCCTTCGCCTAAAATCATCGAGCCTACGCCGTCATCGGTCAGCACTTCCAAGAGCAGGGCGTTGGGAACGCGGCCGTCTATGATGTGCGTGGCTTTGACGCCGCTTTTGGCGGCTTCGACGGCGGAGGCAATTTTAGGCAGCATGCCGCCGTACAGCGTGCCGTCTTCAATCAGTTCGTCAATGCGGCTTGGCGTCAGGGTGGTCAATAATTTGCCTTCTTTATCCAGTACGCCGGGGATGTTGGTCATCATCAGCAGTTTTTCGGCTTGAAGTTTTTCCGCCAGTTTGCCGGCAACCAAGTCGGCATTGATGTTGAACGCTTCGCCGTTTTGGCCTACGCCGATGGGTGCGATGACCGGAATGCAGCCGCGTTCGACCAAGCCTTCTACCAAACGGGTATCGATGTCGGCCACGGTACCGACTTGGCCGATGTCCACGCCTTTTTGTTCGGGCGTGTCGATCAGGAGTTTTTCCGCTTTGATGAAGTGGTTGTCCCGGCCGGTAATGCCGACGGCGCGACCGCCGAAGGAGGTAATCATGGAAACGATTTCTTTATTGACGTGTCCGCCCAAAACCATTTCTACGATGTCCATGGTTTCGCTGTCGGTGACGCGCATGCCTTGAACAAATTCCCCTTTTTTGCCGACTTTTTCCAGCATTTCATTGATTTGCGGGCCGCCGCCGTGAACGATGACGGGATGCAGGCCGATCAGTTTGAGCAGGACGACATCGCGTGCGAAGCCCTCTTTTAAGGCCGACTCGGTCATGGCGTTGCCGCCGTATTTGATGACGATGATGGAGCCGGAAAAACGGCGGATATAAGGTAAAGATTCGGCAAGGACGCGCGCTTTGATCGCAGAGGAGACAGATTGTTGCTGAGTCATGGTTTCAACCTTGTTTCATGATTTCGGCCTTTATCTTAATCCCAAAGGCCGTCTGAAACAATATTTCCAAGCGCTTGAAATCCTGTTAAATCAGTTAAATGGTTGAAACCAGCCTCATGCAAACGGTAAAATGACGGTTTGCTTCGGCCTCTTTGCCGATTACTAAGGATACCCATGATGAAAATCAGCACCCAATTCGATGCCGGTTCGGTCGTTGTCAAAGATTTGAGCAACCCTGCCGATATCCGTCTCGCCCTGCGTCCCGACAATGCTTCGGAGTTTGCCCAATGGTTTTACTTCCGTTTGCAGGGTGCGGCCTATCAAAACTGTGTGATGCATTTTGAAAATGCGGCGGACGCTGCGTATCCTTTGGGCTGGGAGGACTATCAGGCTTGCGCTTCTTACGACCGCCAAAATTGGTTCCGCGTGCCGACCAGCTATGAAAACGGCGTGTTGACCATCAACCATACGCCTTTGTCCAACAGCGTTTACTACGCCTATTTCGAGCCTTATTCCAACGAGCAGCATTTGAACCTTTTGGGCGATGCGCAGGGTAGCGGTTTGTGCCGTATCGACGACTTGGGCAGTACCGTTCAAGGCCGTGACATCAATCTTTTGACCATCGGCAACCAAGTCGAAAGCGACATGAAAGTCTGGATTATCGCCCGTCAGCATCCGGGTGAAACCATGGCGGAATGGTTTGTCGAAGGTTTGCTGGGCCGTCTGCTTGATCCGCAAGATCCGACCGCGCGCATGTTGCTTGACCGTGCGACTTTCTACATTGTGCCGAATATGAATCCGGACGGTTCGGTATTGGGCAACCTGCGCACCAATGCCGCCGGCGCCAACCTCAACCGCGAATGGGAAAACCCGACTTTGGAGCGAAGCCCCGAAGTCTTTACCGTCCGCGAAAAAATGATGGAAACCGGCGTGGATTTGTTCTTGGATATTCACGGCGATGAAGGTCTGCCGTTTGTCTTTGTGGCCGGTACCGAAGGCGTGCCGAACTACAACGAGCGCATCGAAGCCTTGGAAGACCAATTCAAACTCGCGCTGCTCAATGCCAGCCCCGATTTCCAAGACGATTACGGCTATGACAAAGATGCGCCGGGTCAGGCAAACATGACTTTGGCGACCAACTGGGTCGGCAATCATTTCAACTGCCTTGCCTATACTTTGGAAATGCCGTTTAAAGACAATGCCAACCTGCCGGACGACGATTTCGGCTGGAACGGCCAACGCTCGCTGCGCTTGGGTGAGGCTATGTTGTCTGCTATTTTGAATGTGGTTGGCGATTTGCGTTAAACCGTCCGACACTGCATACAGGCCGTCTGAAAGTTCAGGCTTTCAGACGGCCTTTGAGATAAGGAACACACATTATGATGATACATCCCCAGTTTGATCCGGTGCTGATCAGCATCGGCCCGCTTGCCATCCGCTGGTATGCCTTGAGCTATATTGTCGGCTTTATCCTGTTTACGATTTTGGGCCGCCGCCGTATCGCGCAGGGCAATTCTGTGTTTACCAAAGAAACACTCGACGATTTCCTGACTTGGGGTATCTTGGGCGTCATCTTGGGCGGCCGTATCGGCTACGTTTTGTTTTATAAATTTTCCGACTATTTGGCCAACCCGTTGGATATTTTCAAAGTGTGGGAAGGCGGCATGTCGTTTCACGGCGGCTTTTTGGGCGTGGTCGTTGCCATGTGGCTGTTTGGCCGTAAGCACAACATCAGTATCTTGAAGCTGATGGATACCGTTGCGCCGCTCGTGCCGCTGGGCTTGGCTTCCGGCCGTATCGGCAACTTTATCAACGGCGAACTTTGGGGACGAGTTACCGAACTCAATGCTTTCTGGGCGATGGGTTTCCCCCAAGCGCGTTACGAAGATGCGGAAGCTGCGGCGCACAATCCTTTGTGGGCCGAATGGCTGCAACAATACGGCATGCTGCCGCGCCATCCGTCTCAGCTTTACCAGTTTGCCCTTGAAGGCATTTGCCTGTTTGTCATTGTTTGGATTTTCTCGAAAAAACCACGTCCGGCCGGACAAACGGCAGCATTGTTCTTGGGCGGTTACGGTTTGTTCCGCTTTATTGCCGAATTTGCCCGTCAGCCTGACGATTATCTCGGCCTGCTGACCTTGGGTTTGTCTATGGGTCAATGGTTGAGCGTGCCGATGATTGTATTGGGTGCGATTGGTTTTGTTTGGTTTGGCCGTAAAAACAGCGTTGCCAAAGCATAAATAAAACAAGAAATAAAGGCCGTCTGAAAAGGTTTTCAGACGGCCTTTTTATGGCTTCAAGCAAACGGATTTTGGGTTTAACCGAAAAAGCCCATTTTAACTTGAATGAGTTTCTCCAGTTCCGGCAGAACGCGGCGGCGTGAGACGAAGAAGATAATGTGGTCGCCGTCTTGGAGGATGGTTTCGGTGTGGTGTCCCATGATGACCTCGCCGGTTGCGCCGCGGACGATGGCGGAGATGTAGCAGTCGCTTGGCCATTTGATGCCGCTGATACGGCGGCCGACGATGGCGGAAGTGTTTTTGTCGCCGTGTACCACCACTTCAATGGCTTCGGCTGTACCGCGGCGCAAAGGATGGACGGCAACGACGTCGCCACGGCGGATGTGGGCGAGGATGGAGCCGATGGTAATCAGGTGGGGGGAAACGACGATATCGATTTTGTTGCCTTCGAGCAAATCGACGTAACTTGAGCGGTTGACGATGGTGATTACGCGTTTGGCACCAAGGTTTTTCGCCAGCAGGCTGGACATGATGTTGTTTTCGTCGTCGTTGGTCAGCGCGCAGAAGACGTCGATTTCGTCGATGTATTCTTCGTCCAGCAGGGTTTCATCGGTGGCGGAACCTTGCAGGACGAGGGTGTTGTCCAGATTCTCGGC
>NZ_JBQCVF010000065.1:8064-11663 GCF_051962515.1 Neisseria sp. P0009.S007
CCGACTTGGCCGCTGCCGAGGATGAGTATTTTCACGGTAATTGAGTGTGTTCGGTAAAAATGAAATTGTAACAAAAGGCCGTCTGAAATTGGAGTTTTCAGACGGCCTGAGTTTTAAATAAGCCAGAAGGTTACCAGTAGCCCAAAACTTTCCACCACAAGATACCGACAGTGCCGAAAATCAGGATTTCGAGCACGCTCATGATGAAGCCGGCTTTCCACCATTCGGTCATGGTTACATAGTTGGAGCAGTAAATGACAGGTGCAGAACCGGTAGCGTAGTGGGTCAGCGACATCATGATGCCGGTAGCGGCTGCCATAATCAGGGCAAACAGCATCGGTGGTGCGCCCAAGGCCAAGCCTGCGCCGTAGAATGCGCCGAACATGGCGGTAACGTGTGCCGTACCGCTGGCGAAAACGTAGTGGGCGTAGAGGTAGGCCAGCATCAACAGGGCACAACCGGCTTCCCAACCCAAACCCATGTGGGCGATACCGCCTTGCATGGAGTCGGACAACCAACTGATGAGGCCCAGTTTGTTGAGGAAGTTTGCCATCATCACCAAGGCAGCAAACCAAACAATGGTATCCCACGCGCTTTTTTCTTTCAGCGCGTCGTCCCAAGTCAGTACGCCGGTCAACAGGCACAGGCTCAAGCCGAGGAAGGTGGTGGCAGTAGCGTCCACTTTCACGCCAAACAGCATCTCAGGAATACCCGCCCACAACAGCAGCAGAACCAGGAAAATACCGAGCATGATTTTTTCTTCACGCTTCATCGGTCCCATTTGGGTCAAATGCTCTTTTGCCAATGCAGTGGCGTTAGGGGTTTGTTTGATTTCAGGCGGATACAGGAAATACAGCACCAGCGGCATCAGTAGCATAGCAAGCAGGCCGGGTACGATCATTGCCAAGAACCAAGTACCCCAAGAGAGTTGGATTTGTGAATTGGTGGCTTTGGCAACCAATTCGACCACCAGTGGATTAGGTGCGGTGGCGGTGATAAAAATCAGTCAGGTAATTACATTGGAGTGGAAGTTGACCAGTGAAAGGTATTTACCGATTTTGCCTTCCGTACCCTTTTCAGGGTCGGAGTCGAAGCTCAAGGCAATGGATTTCATAATCGGATGTACGATGGCACCGCCGCGCGCGGTATTACTCGGCGTTACCGGACCGATGACCAAGTCGGCAAGCGCTAAGCTGTAACCTACGCCCAGCGTGCGTTTGCCGAAGAGGGAAATCAAGAGGTAGCCGATACGCATACCCAAGCCGGTTTTCAACAGGCCACGCGAGATGATGATGGCGATACCGATCATCCAGATGAGTGAGTTGTTGAGGCTGCTCAAAGCGTCTTTGGTTGCGTCGGCGGCTTTTTCATTGGTCACGCCGGTCAGTGCAACCAAGGTAATGCCCAAAATCGCCATGGCGCCGATAGGCATGGCTTTGCCGATGATGCCGGCAATGATGCCGACAAACAATGCCAAAAGATGCCATGCGTCAGGCGATACGCCTTGAGGAACGGGGATAACGAACCAGATAAGCAGCGTCAGCACAAGTGCGACCGCAGCAGGAATTGGCTTGAAGCCCATTTTGAATCTCCTAATTTGAGGATTAAAGTATTGGGAAATCTGTTTTCAGACGGCCTGAGTGTCGCTTAAGCCTGTCTGAACGTATTTTGGTAGGTTCGGAAGGTATTTTTCTTATTGGGTTTCTCTTCCATCTTGGAAAGAAGAGAATGGGAGTCGGGTATCGTTTTTCAGACGGCCTTTATAGTAACAGGCCGTCTGAAAACAACGCCGTTTTACTCCTGTTCTTGCGGCAGGCCGTACTCTTCGGGGAAGGTACGCAGCGAGCTTTGCAACACGGTAACTGCGCCGTCAATCAAACCGCAACGGCCGCTTCGTGGCAACAGTTGGCACAGGCTTTGCAGGGCGCGCAGGTCGTCGGAAGTGCCGATACCGGTGTCCACGCGGTTGAGCAGGCGGGAAAGCTGGAATGTGCCGCCTTTGCAAGGCGGGCATTGACCGCATGAGTTGGAAGCGAAAAATTCCACATACTCGGCCACTTTGCGCACCACGCTGGTGCCTTCGGAAATCACAATCATCGCGCCGGTACCGAGGCTGGATTTGCGTTCGCGTACGGACACGAAGTCCAAAGGCACATCCAAATCTTTTACGGTCAAAAGCGTGTTTGACGGGCCGCCGGTAAATACGGCTTTAAACGTACGGCCTTCGAGCATACCGCCGCCGTGATCGTAAATCAGCGATTGCAAGGTCGTGCCCATTGGCAGTTCGTACAGGCCCGGATTCAATACGTCGCCGGAGAGAGAGTAGAGTTTTGTACCGGCCGCATCGCCCAAACCCAAAGATTTGTACCATTCCGCGCCTTTGGCAAGGATTTGCGGAATATTGGCGAAGGTTTCGGTATTGTTGATAAGGGTCGGCTCACCGTTGACACCGCTTTCGGCGGGGAAAGGCGGCTTGCGGCGGGGGAAGGGGAAACCGCCCTCCAGCCATGAAATTACGGCAGTTTCTTCGCCGCCGATATAACGGCCTGAAGTTTCAACCAGTTGCAAGTCCAAAGGTTTACCCAAGTAGTTTTCGATGCGGATAAACAAATCGCTGTTTTTCCATTGCTCGATGGCCGGTGTGATGGAAGCGATGGATTCGGTTTGATGAGGGTTGACGTACAAAATTGCTTTATTGGCACGGCAGGCAACGGCGGCAATCAGGACGCCTTCGATGACTTGGTGCGGCGTATTTGCCAGCAGTACGCGGTCTTTAAATGTACCCGGTTCGTCTTCGTTGGCATTACAGACGACGTATTTGTCGCCATTTTTGCTTTGGGCGGCAACGGCGGCCTCCCATTTGCGCCAAGTCGGGAAACCTGCACCGCCCATACCGCAAAGATTGGCATCTTGCAGTTTGGAAACAATGCTTTGAGGATCGGCAAGCGCAGCCAGCAGGCCTTCGCCGCCGCCGACTTTGCGCCACGCGGCTAAATCTGCGCCGACTTGGCGGGAAGGATGCAGTAAGTTTTGATTGGCTTGATTCATGATTGTTGCTCCTGCAAACCGGCGTGTTCGCGCAAATCGAATTTGCCGTAGTCGGGATATAAAACGGGGGCTTTGATGTCGCTGGTCAGGCCGGCCCGGGTCATTTCGCGTTGCAGGTCGTGGACGTGTCCGACACCGCCGCGTACTTTTTTCAGCGGCAGGCCGCAATTTGCCGCGGCTTTACCGGCACGGCGACCGAAGCTGATGATGTCCAAAAGTGCATTGCCCATCAGACGGTTGCGGCCGTGAATGCCGCCGGTTACTTCGCCGGCGCAATAGAGGCCTTCGACGCAGGTCGCGCCGTTGCCGTTGATTTCGATACCGCCGTTTTGATAGTGCAGGGTCGGATGAATCATGACCGGCTCAACAGCAGGGTCGATGCCGCATTTGTGGGCAACATGGCCGAGTGTTACTAGACGGTTCAATACGTCAGGGTCGTTAGCAATCAGGCGCGGGGTGTCGAGGAACACGCCGACTTGACCATCGCGTACCACGCCGCGGCCTTCGCGGCATTCGCGCAGAATCGCAGCGGCAACAACGTCGCGCGGTTG
>NZ_JBQCVF010000066.1:0-11598 GCF_051962515.1 Neisseria sp. P0009.S007
CTGATTAAACTGAAATATTGACGTTATATGGAAAAAACGCCTTTTTTTAAAACCGATTGCCCAAGCTGTGGTGCGCCTGTGGAGGCGTATTCCGCTACTGCCGTGACGCTGGTGTGTGGCCATTGTCACAGTATGCTGGTTGCTAGAATCGGTAAGGGGAGGAGCGGATATTTTGTTGCCAATTCAGGGCGTGATTCTGCGTTGCTGGAAGATTTCAGTCCGTTGCAGATTGGAACGCGAGGCGTTTTTGATGATCGGAAATTTACGCTGATTGGGCGATTGCAGGTGCATTACGATGTCGGCGCATGGAATGAATGGTATGTCTTGTTTGATGACGGGCAGACCGGCTGGCTTTCCGAGGTTGGCGATTTATATGCGATGACATGTTTGCTTACTCAGAAGAGGAGACGGGGGCCGAAAAATTTTAAGTCGGTGAAAGCAGGTTCCAGTTCGTTGACCTTTAATGGCCAAACCTTTATTGCGTCGGACGTTCGCACCATACATTATCGTAATACCGATGCGCAAGGCGAGTTGCCGTTCAATTTATCTGGGAATCAAGCGACAGGCGAGGTTTGCGACTGGCGACGCGGCAATTTGTTTTTGACCTTGGATTATTCGACTTTTCCAATGGACTCCTACTTCGGACGCATAGTCAGTTTGGACAGTTTGAAGCTGGAAAATAAGCGCAGTGATGATGAAATCCGTGAAAGTGCAGGCCGTCTGAAAGGAGAGATTCTTTCTGAAAACTGCCCGCATTGCGGCACTCCTGTTCATTGGCCAAGTGGTGTTACTTCTTTCCTTTTGTGTCAGTCTTGCGGCAGCAGTTTGAGCACGACAAAAGATACTGTTGCGTTGATGGAGGCAAATGCCCAAAGAAAAGAACAAGAAAACCTGTTCACGCTTTCCATAGGTACGAAAGGCCGTCTGAACGATACAGAATATCTGATTATCGGGGCTGTAAGATTTGCCGAAATATCGTCCTATAACCAAAATCAGTCTGAATACTGGACGGAATATCTGCTTTATAACACGCAACAAGGGTTTGCCTGGCTGATTGAGTCTGGAAAACGCTGGCGGTTGTCAGAAACCTTACACACATGGCCGGACTTTGATTCAAGTGGCAATCCTGCCGGTGAAATGTTGATTGATCATTACCGCGGGCAGGTCGAGGCAGCGGCTGGTGCTTTTTATTGGAAAGTCAAACAAGGCGATTTGCTTCATTACAAGGAATATAGCGGCAAGAAAAGTTATGGCCGGAATGTCATTCTGTGTTCTGAGCAGAGCAGGGATGAAATAGTCTGGAGTAAAAGCAGTCCTGTGTCTTACCGTCAAATGAGAAAGGCATTTGGCCTGTCTTTTGATACTAAGGAGATGCTCTCTTACTGGCTGAAGGGCGAAAATAGAAATGTTGGGAGTAGAGATAATGTAGCCCGTATCATTGCTATGCTGATTCTTATCATCGTCAACCTTCCGGCCTGGCTGTCGCCGCACCTACGTAGCCCTGTCGGCATAGTGGTCAGTCTGTGTGCGTTGGTATGGATATGGATTTCTGACAGATATAAAAACGATCGTGATTACGAAGAGGAACGGGTAGGGACGATTATTTTCTTTGCTTTCATCATTTTCCTTACCGTCTTATTCAACTATGTCCAAGCGGAAGACAGTGATTCATCGCATTCCGGCAGATCCTATCATGGTTATTCGGCAGGGCATAAATAACGTGAGATCTGCTTAACCTCGTTGTATCGTTTTACTTTTATTTTTTCAGACGACCTTTTTATAAAACATGCTAACCCGCCGTCAATTTCTCAGCTATACCGCCGTGCTTGGTGCCGCCTCTGCTTTCTCTTGGCAGACTTATAAGTACCTCAACCGCAAACCGCCGGTTTCTATTAACCGTGTCGGCTTGCCGTTGGGGCATTTGTTGCGTGACGGGGAATTGCTCAGTTCGCCGACCCGTCGTTATGAATGCAATACGTTGATACTCGGCGGCGGTGCGGCTGGGTTGGGAGCATTGTGGTATTTGGCGAAGCATAATCACCGCGATGTATTGTTGGCAGAAGGGTTTGAACGTAATGGCAACAATGCCGCCTATACGTCTTCAGACGGCCTGAAAGCGCCGAGCGGTGCGCATTATTTGGCTTTGCCGTCGAAAGAAAGCGTGTATGTGCGCGAGATGTTGGCGGATTTCGGTATTTTGCAGTCGGATGGCAGCTTTAGGGAAACCGATTTGGTCTATGCGCCCGAATCGCGCCTCTTATATCAGGATAAATGGGTAGAACATTTATTGCCGAAAGAAGATGCGGATTCCAAACGGTTTTTTGATTTGATAGGCCGTCTGAAACAGGCTTACGGCAATGACGGTAAGAAAATTTTTGCCATTCCGATTGCGCTGTCATCGATAGATGAAACATGGCGAAAGCTCGATCATCTGACGTTTCAACAATGGCTTGATCAGGAAGGTTACCATTCGCCCGAGCTTTTGTGGTATCTCGATTATTGTTGCCGCGACGATTACGGACAAGGCATCGGGCAAGTATCTGCCTTTGCCGGATTGCATTATTTTGCCGCCCGCAACAATGCAGAAACTGTCCTCACTTGGCCCGAAGGTTTGGCACATCTTTCTGAAAACCTGCGCCGTCATGCCGATTTGCAGGAAGGCTGGCAATGGCCGTCTGAAAACAGTATCCGTTTGGAGAAACCTGCTTCGGTTAATGCTTCTGCCGTCAAAATCAAACCGCTTTCAGACGGCCGGATTGAAGTGTGGCTGCGTGATAATGCAAAAGGGGAAACCGTTGCCGTCACCGCGCAACACGTTATCTCCGCCATGCCGCTGATGGTTGCCGCCCACATTATTGAATCTCCCGAACAATTTGGTCTGAATATTCCCGAATACGCGCCATGGCTGGTTTCCAATTTTGAACTGCACAGTTTTCCGAAAGAAAAAAACAACAGCGAACTTGCGTGGGACAATGTGGTTTACGGCAGCCAAGGACTGGGCTATGTTGTTGCGACCAACCAGCTTATCCGGGTTGCCCGTCCTGAACGTACGATTTTTACCGCCTACGCCGCGCTCAATCACGATACGCCACAAGCCGTCCGCCGCCAGCTGCTTGAAGCAAGCGATGAAGAGCTGCTCCAGTTTGCCGCACAAGATCTGCTTACCGCTTACGGCGAAGGCTTTTGGCGGCATGTTTCCCATGTTGACATTACCGTTCGCGGGCATGGCATGAGCGTGCCGAAACCCGGCTATTTAAGCGATGAGGCTTTATTAAAAATCAGAAATCGAAATACTGGATTATTATTTGCACACAGTGACTTAAGCAGCTATTCGGTGTTTGAAGAGGCTTTGTATTGGGGTGTGGAAGCGGCGCGGAAAGTATTGGCTTAATTGATATAAAAAGGCCGTCTGAAATCATATTCAGACGGCCTTTTCTCTTTTAACTTAATAACCTGATTAGGCTTTTGGTTTCAAAGCGGCAGCTTCGCGAGCCAGACGGGTGATGGTATCCCAGTCTTTGTTTTTGATGGCTTCTTTTGGGGTCAGCCATGAGCCGCCGACGCACAAGACATTAGGCAGCGCCAAGTACTCGGGAGCGGTTGCCAGGCTGATGCCGCCGGTCGGGCAGAAGCGAACATCGGCGTAAGGGCCGTACAGGGCTTTGAGCATGGCTTTGCCGCCAACGACTTCGGCAGGGAAGAGTTTGAGGGTGTCGATGCCGTGTTCCAAAGCCAGTTGGACTTCGCCAGGAGTGGCAACGCCCGGAATCAGGGGGATGCCACTGTTGTGGCTGGCTTTGGCGAGGGATTCGTGCAAACCCGGGCTGATGGCGAAAACCGCGCCTGCGTCTTCGACGGCTTTGAGCTGTTCGGGATTGGTTACCGTACCCGCGCCGACGATGGCGTTAGGAACTTCTTTGGCAATCAGGCGGATGGCGTCGAGACCGACAGGGGTGCGCAGGGTGATTTCGAGGGTGGGAATGCCGCCTTCGACAAGGGCGTGGGACAAATCGACGGCAGTACTCAAGTCGTCAATCGCCATTACCGGCACAACTGCGCCGGCAGTCAGAATTTCACGAGGGGTCAGTTTAGACATTTTAGGTCTCCGTTGGGGACTGTATCGTAATAGGGTCGTTAACATGGTTTCAGACGACCTGATTGTTTTAAGAGGCCGTCTGAAAAGGGGTTAGGCAAATTCGCCGCCGAAGCTCATGGCACCGGTTTCTGCGCTGCTGGTCATGCTGCGGAAGTTGGCGAAGAGTTCGCGGCCGCAGCCTTGTTGATTCGCGCTCAAGTCGATACGTTCGACTTCGCGGGCGTTCCATTCGGCTTCGTTGATCAGGACGTTGAGTTCGCCGGTAACGGAGTCGAAGCGGATCAAGTCGCCGGTACGGATTTTGGCGATGTTGCCGCCCATCAGGGCTTCAGGCGTCATGTGGATAGAGGCCGGAACTTTACCGGACGCGCCGGACATACGGCCGTCGGTCAGCAGTGCCACTTTAAAGCCGCGGTCTTGCAGGATGCCCAAAGGAGGGGTCAGTTTGTGCAATTCGGGCATACCGTTGGCGCGCGGGCCTTGGTAGCGGACAACACAGACGAAATCGCGTTCCAACTCGCCGCGTTCAAATGCGGCCAATACTTCGCGTTGGTCGTTGAACACGATGGCGGGTGCTTCAATGATGCGGCAGCCTTCGCGCACGGCGGACACTTTAATTACGCCGCGACCGATGTTGCCTTTCATTAGGCGCAGACCGCCGTCTGGGGAGAACGGGTTGTCGGCTTTGCGCAGGATGTCTTCATTACCGCTGGTTTCAGGGGCTTCGCGCCATTCAAGTTTGCCGTCAATGAGGAAAGGCTCTTTGGTGTAGTGGCGCATACCGTGTCCGACAACGGTATCGACATCATCGTGCAACAGGCCTGCGTCCAGCAATTCGCGGATAACGAAAGGCAGGCCGCCGGCAGCGGTAAAGTGGTTTACGTCGGCTTTGCCGTTGGGGTACACACGGATCAGCAATGGGATGATGGAAGAAATTTCATCGAAGTCGTCCCAGTTCAAAATCACGCCTGCAGCACGCGCCATAGCAACGAGGTGCATGGTGTGGTTGGTCGAGCCGCCGGTTGCCATCAGGCCGATCAGGGCGTTAATGAAGGATTTTTCGGTCAACATTTCGCCCAATGGTTTGATGGTGCCGTTTTTGATGCCGCGTGCGAGGTGTCCGGCTGCGTAGCGGGTCAGTGCTTCGCGCAGGTCGGTATAAGGGTGGACGAAGGCAGCAGCAGGCAGGTGTACGCCCATCATTTCCATCATCATCTGGTTGGAGTTGGCGGTACCGTAGAAGGTACAAGTACCCGGGCTGTGGTAAGAGCCCATTTCGCTTTCAAGCAAGGCGTCGCGGCCGACTTTACCTTCGGCGAAAAGCTGGCGGGTACGGGCTTTTTCTTTATTGCCGATACCGCTAGACATCGGGCCTGCCGGAACGAAGATGCCAGGAATATGACCGAAAGACAACGCACCGATCATTAAGCCCGGAACGATTTTGTCGCATACGCCCATAAACAAGCTGCCGTCAAACATTTGATGCGACAGACCGATGGCGGTACTCATGGCAATCACGTCGCGGGAAAACAGCGACAATTCCATGCCGGCGTAGCCTTGCGTGATGCCGTCGCACATGGCGGGCGTGCCGCCGGCGACTTGGGCGGTCGCGCCGTTTTTTTGTGCTTCGTCTTTGATTTGGTCAGGGAAGTCTTTAAACGGCTGGTGTGCGGAAACCATGTCGTTGTAGGCAGTGATGATGCCTAAGTTGGGGACGGTTTCCTGAAGCATTTCGATTTTGATGCTCTTAGGCATGGAGGCATAGCCGTGTGCCAAGTTGCTGCAGCCGAGCTGGTTGCGCTCTAAGCGTCCCATCTGTTTGGCGCTGCGGATTTTCGCCAGATACTTTTCACGCGTCGGGCGGCTGCGCTCGATGATGCGCTCGGTAATTTCGGCGAGTTTCGGGTGAATAGGAGTGGGGTTCATGTGCGGTCTCCTGGCTAAACGATATGATAGGGATTTTGTTTGCGCGTTTCTGATTTTTGTATTGGGTGTTTTCTTCAGACGGCCTTGAGCTGTGGGAATGAATAATATGGGCCGTCTGAATATTTGAAGATTTTCTCTTCGAAGCGTCCGCATATTATAGTACAAAATCTGTAATTTTGTTACAAAATAATTTACTAAGTGGAAGAAATTTGATTTAAATCGAGGTATGGTCAATTCGTAAAATGGCAGGCTGCAAAAGTCATCAAACTTTTATGTTAAATCAAACAATTTGTAAAAATGAGAATAGACAAAATGTGTAGCCATGTGTAGTATTACTACTCATTAGCCCGCTTGTTTGAAATTTTGGTGCAGGCGATTGGTTCTTTACTGCTTATTGCTTAAAGGCTTTTGATTTTAATCGATTTTTATGGATGACGACAGTCCAAAAGTTTTGAAGCAAGCTTCCTCAACGAGAGATGAAACAATGAGTACACAGACAAATTTTGATTTGGTGTTGTTTGGCGCGACCGGCGATTTGGCAATGCGTAAACTTTTGCCTTGCCTGTATCAGGCGCATGTAGCCGGTTTGCTTCATCCCGAAGGTCGTATTTTGGGCGTAAGCCGCAGCGAATTGGATACCGCCGGCTTTTTGGCTAAAGTGGAAACGAATTCTAAAATCCATGTCAAACAAAACTTCTCAGATGAAGCGTGGGCATCGTTTATCCAACGTCTTGAGTATTTGAAAGTCGATGTGACAAAGAAAGACGACTTCATTGCTTTGGGCGACTTGGTAAAAGCGCGCAAGAATACTGAGAATGTCGTGATCTACCTCTCAACTGCGCCGAAATTCTTTGCACAAGCCTGTGAAAATCTTGCCGAAATCGGTTTGAATGCCGATAACGTGCGCGTGGTTTTGGAAAAACCGTTGGGTACGGACTTGGCTTCTTCCCAACAAATCAATACAGATGTAGCCCGTTATTTCAAAGAAGAACAAATCTACCGTATCGACCATTATTTGGGTAAAGAAAGCCTGCAAAACCTGCTGGCCTTGCGTTTTGCTAATGTGATGTTCGAGCCTTTGTGGAACAACAAATATATTGAAAGCGTACAGCTGACCATCGCCGAGCAGTTGGGCGTGGAAGAACGCGGTGAGTTTTACGACATTACCGGCGCATTGCGCGATATGGTGCAAAACCACTTGATGCAAATGCTTTGTATGACTGCGATGGAAGCGCCGGCAAGCTTGGATGCCGATGCCGTACGCGACGAGAAAGTGAAAGTCATCAAATCGCTGAAACCGCTGACCATCGAATCCGTCAACGAAAATGTTATTCGCGGCCAATATGTTGCAGCAAACGGTATGAACGGCTATCTGGAAGAAGTCGACGTACCGAAAGACAGTTTCACTGAAACCTATGTTGCCATCAAAGCCGAAATCGAAAACGAGCGTTGGAAAGGCGTACCTTTCTACCTGCGTACCGGCAAACGCATGGCAGGCAAAGTGGCGGAAATCGTGTTGAACTTCCGTCCGCTGCAAAACCATATTTTTGACAACAGCCAACCTGCGCCGAATCGTTTGGTTATTGAACTACAACCGACCGAATCCGTCCGTCTTTACACACAAGTGAAAACCCCGGGTGCTGGCAACAAAGTCGAAGTGACACCGATTGGCGTGGACTTGGGCACAGCCGTCGAGGGTCGCCGTGCCGAGGCTTATGAACGCCTGCTGCTGGATGTGATTAACGGCAAACTCGCTTTGTTCAACCGTCGTGACGAACTCGAAGCTGCTTGGGAATATGTGATGCCTATCCTGGAAAACTGGGCGAACAATACAACGCCTCCACATGCTTACGAAGCCCATTCTTGGGGTCCTGAAGCTGCGCGCGCGCTGTTGGCCCGTGACGGTAACAAGTGGCACGAAGAGCAATAATATTTCTTTCAGACGGCCTTGTTTTCCAACAAAAGGCCGTCTGAAACCATGAAAGGACGAAACATGTTTGTTTGGCACGAACAAGAAAATGCTGCAACTGCTGCGCAAGCTCTCGCCGATGCCGTTGCCGCCGCATTGCAAGCCGCGTTGAATGAGAAAGGCCATGCGGTTTTGGCCGTTTCCGGCGGTCGTTCGCCGATTGCGTTTTTCGAGGCTTTGTCGCAAAAAGATTTAAATTGGCAAAACGTCGGCATTACTTTGGTGGACGAGCGTATCGTTCCGACCACGCATGCCGACAGCAATACAGGCTTGGTACGCGAATATCTGCTCAAAAATAACGCGGCCGTTGCCACATGGATTCCTGTTGTTGAAGACGGAAAGTCTGAAACTGAATTACAACCTGAAGTTGTCGTTGCTTACGCATTGAAACATTATAAGCAACCTGATGTGCTGGTGTTGGGCATGGGAGGGGACGGACATACGGCGTCGTTGTTCCCTCAAGCGCCTCAATTACAGGCAGCAATCAATGAAGCCAATGACCCGACATTGATTCATACTACGCCGGTTACCGCGCCGCATGAGCGTGTGAGTATGACTTTGGGTGCGATTGCCAAAACGCCGAATGTATTTTTGGCCATTCAAGGCGCAGAGAAAAAAGCGGTATTCGACAAGGCTGCAGCAAGGGTCGATACCGAATATCCGACCAGCCTGATTCTCAATCATCAAGGGATTAACTGCCATGTCTACTATGCACACTGAAGCTTATCCTCGTTTGGTCGCCGATATCGGCGGTACGAATGCCCGTTTTGCACTTGAAACTGCACCACAGGTCATTGAAAAGGCTGAAGTCTTGCCTTGCCAGGATTACGACACCATTGTTGATGCCGCCAAAACTTATTTGGAACGCGCAGGCAGTCCGAAAGTTTTGCACGCCGCCTTTGCGATTGCCAATCCGATTTTGGGCGACTGGGTGCAGATGACCAACCATCACTGGGCATTCTCCATCGAAACCACCCGCCAGGCTTTGGGTTTTGAAACGTTGATTCTGTTGAACGACTTTACCGCCCAGGCTTTGGCGGTAACAAAAACCGATAAGAAAGACTTGATACAAATCGGCGGTCAAAAACCAATCGAATTTGCGCCTAAAGCCGTTATCGGTCCGGGTACCGGTTTGGGTGTCAGCGGTTTGGTGCACAGCGCTGCCGGCTGGGTGGCGTTGGCAGGCGAGGGCGGCCATACCAGCTTCCCGCCGTTTGACGATATGGAAGTATTGATTTGGCAATACGCTAAAAACAAATACGGCCATGTTTCTGCCGAGCGTTTCTTGAGCGGCGCAGGTCTGAGCCTGATTTACGAAGCATTGGCCAAACGCGACAACATCAAACAATGCCGTCTGAAGCCTTCTGAAATCACCGATAAGACATTGAGCGGAACATCGCCGATTTGCCGTCAGACTTTGGATATTTTCTGCGCCATGCTGGGTACGGTTGCTTCCAATTTGGCTTTGTCATTGGGTGCGCGCGGCGGCGTGTATTTGTGCGGCGGGATTATCCCGCGCGTGTTGGATTACTTTAAAACGTCTCCATTCCGCAGCCGCTTTGAAAACAAAGGCCGCTTTGAGGCTTATCTTGCCGCTATTCCCGTGTATGTCGTATTGAGCGAATTTCCGGGCATCGTCGGCGCGGCGGTCGCATTAGACAATCATTTAAATAACGTTTAAACACACAAACGGCGGTGCAGGGCAGGGGGTGGAAAAAAACCTTGTCCTGAACGTCAAAGAATCAAAGGGTAGAGTATATGTTAAGCAAAATCAGCGAATCATTGTCCAACCTCTCCGGCGCAGAACGCAAAGTTGCCGAATCTGCGTTGGCCGAGCCGAAATGGTTCGTTCATGCTGCTGTGGCGGAAATCGCCGAGCGTGCTTCCGTCAGTCAGCCGACTGTAATCCGTTTCTGCCGCAGCTTGGGTTACAAAGGCTTGCCTGAGTTCAAACTCGCTTTGTCTGCCAGCATCGGCCACGAAGGCATGCCTTACGTTCATGAAGAATTAAACGCCGATGACAACATGGGCAGCGTGGTCGAAAAAGTATTGGGCAATGCCGCAGCCTCCCTCTTGGGTGAGCGCCGTTTCCTGAAAGAATCCGAGCTGGAAAACGCGATTGCCATTCTGATGCACGCGCGACGCGTTGAGTTTTATGGTGTCGGCAACTCCGGCATCGTTGCCCAAGATGCGCAACACAAATTCTTCCGCTTCGGTATGTCCACCGTTGCCTATGTCGATACACATACCCAGCTGATGGCGGCTTCCGTATTGACCGAGCAGGATGTGTTGGTGGCGATTTCCAATACCGGCTCATCTATCGAATTGTTGGATGCGGCCAGTATCGCCAAAGAAAACGGCGCAGCCGTTATCGCGCTGACCCGCAATGATTCACCGTTGGCTCAAATGGCCGACTGTGTATTGAGCATTGCTACTCAGGAAAATGCCGAGCTTTATACGCCTATGGTGTCCCGTCTTCTGCAGCTGGCCGTTATCGATATTCTTGCCATCGGCTTGGCCTTGCGTTTGGGCGATACTGCCAGTACGCAACTGCAAAAAAGTAAAAAAAGCATACATAACAAGCACATCGAATACGATAAAGATTGATTCTTCATTGATATCTTCAGACAGCCCCAACCCACATCAAGGCCGTCTGAAACCTCAAAAAACGGAAACCACCCCGTTCCCGTTTCAGACGACCTCACGGCCGTTTTCTCAACAAAACTGTCCACTATCCAGGAGAGCATCCGATGAAACACCTTCACGATTTACCAGCTTGGTCAAAATTATGGATACATTTTGACGAAACCAAAGAACAACACATGCGCGAAATGTTCGAGCAAGATCCCGAACGTGCCGAGCGCTACTGGCTGCAGGTTGGCGGCCTGACTTTGGATTATTCTAAAAACCGTATCAACGACGAAACCATGGCACTGTTGTTCGAGCTGGCGCGTGAAGCAGGCGTACCGGAGCGGATGCAGCAAATGTTCCACGGCGAAAAAATCAATACGACGGAAAACCGCGCCGTTCTCCACGTCGCCCTGCGCAACCGCACCAACGCCCCTATCGTCGTGGATGGCGAAGATGTCATGCCTAAGGTCAACCATGTCCTGCAACGCATGGGCGAGTTCGCGCATGAAGTCCGCAGCGGCAGCTGGTTGGGCTATACCAATCAAGTCATTACCGACGTCGTCAACATCGGTATCGGCGGCTCTGACCTCGGTCCTCTGATGATGTGTACCGCGCTCAAGCCTTTCGGCCATCCGCGTTTGAACATGCACTTCGTCTCCAATGTGGACGGCTCCCAACTGCGCGACGTATTGTCCAAAGTCCACCCTGAAACTACGCTGTTCATCATTGCGTCCAAAACCTTTACCACCCAAGAAACCCTGACCAACGCCCTGACCGCGCGTAAATGGTTCTTGGATCATGCAGGCGATGAAAGCGCCGTGGCCAAACACTTCGTTGCCGTATCGACCAACCAAAAAGCCGTTGCCGAATTCGGTATCGATACCGCCAATATGTTTGAATTTTGGGACTGGGTCGGCGGACGATACAGCCTGTGGTCGGCCATCGGCCTGCCGATTATGCTGTATCTCGGCGAAGA
>NZ_JBQCVF010000067.1:0-11531 GCF_051962515.1 Neisseria sp. P0009.S007
TGGGCATGGCAAAAGGCAGGGGATTTTACCGTTGCGCCGATGTTGCCTGCCAATAGCGCATTATTACGCTCCCTATCTATTCCGCGCCAGCTTCAAGGCCGTCTGAAAAGTGGATTAAACGGTCAAAACAGCATGGGCGAATATCATGTTGTGCCATATCTGTCGGCTCAGCATCAAACCGCATCAGCCGTATTGCTGGATTTTGCCGATTGGCAACAAGGCAAGCCGATAGAAGCGCCCAGCGTGTGGCCAATCATTGAAAATGTCGAACAATGGTTGCAAGTGCAAAATGCCGATGCTGTCGTATGGAAAGTAGCGAATGAAGCGGCAGCCAAGCAAGTTGTCGATATTTTGGCGCAAGGCGTGGCTATGCCGTTGATTGCGGCTGCTCCGGAAAGTATGGTTTCCATTTATCGCGAACAGTGGCAGAGCATGGGTGTGCATGCTGTTTTGACCGATAATGACATTGAGGCCGTCTGAAATGAGTAGAAATCAAAAGCTTTTGATTGCCGCTGTTTTACTGATTGTGTTCGCGGCGGCCAAGCTGCTGCTCTTGGATTGGTGGCAGCAACAGCAATCAAAAACAAAAGTAGTCGAATGTAATTTAACACAAAGCTGCGTCCTGCCTGACGGTTCAAAAGTACGTGCGACATCCATCAATACGCGCGAGCCGTTTGATATCGTGATAGAGAATGTTCCGCAAAATACAGGGGCGGTCAGTATCAGTTTCAGTATGAAAAACATGGACATGGGCTTCAACCGCTATAATCTGGCGCAACAATCGCCGCAAAGCTGGCAGGCTTTGCAAATCCGTTTGCCGTTTTGCGTCGAAGGCCGCCATGATTACACTGCCGACATTACTATTGGCAAACAGACTTTTCAGACGGCATTTAGCGCGAAGTAGCCATCCGATAGAGGCCGTCTGAACGGCCATAGGCTAAAAAAATCTAATTTTTTAGATGGCGTATTTAAAAATTCCTTATAAATGAATCAATTATAAATTATTTTTTGGTGGATTGTTTACAATCATTCTGACTATAAACCAAAAATACAAAACGGACAGAAGCCAGGCTACATCAGGGTTTGATGTGGTAAAGCCTGTCCGTTTTTTACATTTTTTGCAAAAAAATCGTTTATTAATAACTGAATTTTTTATAATTTTTTTTGAAAAAAGTGTTTGACAAGACCGGTTTTATTTTTTAAATTTGTTTCCATAAATAAAAACTACATCGCACTACAAAGGAACATCATCATGAATCTGTATCAAACCACTCTCTCTTGTTATAGATTTTCTCCCATCTCTGCCGCTCCCGTCGCCGCCAGCTTATTGGTAGTCCCGACGGTCTGAAGGCTCTCAACCCGAATCCAGTTTCCGCATTCCCACAAACACTTCGGGTTTTAAAACTTCTTTCCCCTGTTGCATTCATATACTGATTAATAATATTTAAAAAACAAATACCTCCGCTTCAGCCTTATTGTATTCAATAGTTTTGATAACTATTTGTTTTTATTAATTTTAAATTTTTAGATGGTTGATAATGGAAATTTTACAGGCCGTCTGAAAACAGTTTTTGAAACGATTGTTTCTTTTTAAACGGTTCGTTTCTGGTTTAGAGAAAACCGAACCGGCCGATTGATACTGACAAAAGTCTATAAAGGAGAAATATGATGAGCCAACACTCTGCCGGAGCGCGTTTCCGTCAAGCCGTAAAAGAATCGAATCCTCTTGCCGTCGTCGGTTGCGTCAATGCTTATTTTGCGCGATTAGCCACCCAAAGCGGTTTCAAGGCGATTTATCTGTCCGGCGGCGGCGTGGCAGCCTGCTCTTGCGGTATCCCTGATTTGGGCATCACCACAATGGAAGATGTGCTGATCGATGCGCGGCGGATTACGGACAACGTGGATACGCCTTTGCTGGTGGACATTGATGTGGGTTGGGGCGGGGCATTCAATATCGCGCGTACGATTCGCAACTTTGAACGCGCCGGCGTTGCAGCGGTTCACATCGAAGATCAGGTAGCGCAAAAACGCTGCGGCCACCGTCCGAACAAAGCCATTGTTTCTAAAGATGAAATGGTCGACCGTATCAAAGCTGCCGTAGATGCGCGCGTTGATGAGAACTTTGTAATTATGGCGCGTACCGATGCGCTGGCGGTAGAAGGTTTGGATGCCGCTATCGAACGTGCTCAGGCTTGTGTCGAAGCCGGTGCAGACATGATTTTCCCTGAAGCCATGACCGATTTGAAAATGTACCGCCAATTTGCAGATGCAGTGAAAGTACCTGTATTGGCCAACATTACCGAGTTTGGTTCCACTCCGCTTTATACCCAAAGCGAGCTGGCTGAAAACGGCGTGTCGCTGGTTCTGTATCCGCTGTCATCGTTCCGCGCAGCAAGCAAAGCCGCTCTGAATGTTTATGAAGCGATTATGCGCGATGGCACTCAGGCCGCAGTGGTTGACACTATGCAAACCCGTGCCGAGCTGTACGAGCATCTGAACTATCATGCCTTCGAGCAAAAACTGGATAAATTGTTTCAAAAATAAGTAACCGCTTTCAGACGGCCTTTCAACAAATCCACATCGGCCGTCTGAAAAATAAATCCCATAAAAATACAAAGGAGAAATACCATGACTGAAACTACTCAAACCCCGACTTTCAAACCTAAAAAATCCGTTGCGCTTTCTGGAGTTGCGGCCGGTAATACCGAATTGTGTACCGTTGGCCGTACCGGCAACGATTTGAGCTATCGCGGTTACGACATTCTGGATTTGGCACAAAAATGCGAGTTTGAAGAAGTCGCCCACCTGCTGATTCACGGCCATCTGCCCAATAAATTCGAGCTGGCTGCTTATAAAACCAAACTCAAATCCATGCGCGGTCTGCCTATCCGTGTGATCAAAGTTTTGGAAAGCCTGCCTGCACATACCCATCCGATGGACGTGATGCGTACCGGCGTATCCATGCTGGGCTGCGTTCATCCCGAACGTGAAAGCCATCCGGAAAGTGAAGCGCGCGACATCGCCGACAAACTGATCGCCAGCCTCGGCAGCATCCTGCTGTACTGGTATCAATATTCGCACAACGGCAAACGCATTGAAGTTGAAAGCGACGAAGAGACCATCGGCGGTCATTTCCTGCACCTGTTGCACGGCAAACGTCCAAGCGAATCACACATCAAAGCCATGCACGTTTCACTGATTCTGTATGCGGAACATGAATTCAACGCCTCCACCTTCACCGCCCGCGTGATTGCCGGTACGGGTTCGGATATGTATTCCTGCATCACCGGCGCCATCGGCGCGTTGAAAGGTCCGAAACACGGCGGCGCAAACGAAGTGGCTTACGATATTCAAAAACGCTACCGCAATGCCGACGAAGCCGAAGCCGACATCCGCGAACGCATCGGTCGCAAAGAAATCGTGATCGGTTTCGGTCATCCGGTGTACACCATCTCCGACCCTCGCAACGTTGTCATTAAAGAAGTGGCACGCGGTTTGAGCAAAGAAACCGGCGATATGCGCCTCTTTGACATTGCCGAACGCTTGGAAAGCGTGATGTGGGAAGAGAAAAAAATGTTCCCGAATCTGGACTGGTTCTCCGCTGTTTCCTACCAAAAATTGGGCGTACCGACCGCTATGTTCACACCGCTGTTCGTAATTTCCCGTACAACCGGTTGGAGCGCACACGTTCTCGAGCAACGCAAAGACGGCAAAATCATCCGTCCGAGCGCAAACTACACAGGCCCTGAAGATTTGGCATTCGTGGAGATTGAAAACCGCTAATACGCGTAACAGCAGGGTGGGCCGCCAGCCTGCCCCATCTCGAAATGCCGTTTGAAAACAATGAATAAATTAAGTTTTCGTTTTTCGACGGCCTAGTGCAGTATGCGAGAGAGAGAGAGCCGGCCGTTTGGAAAACATGCTGCTCTGCTGTCGTCATTCCCATACAGGCAGAAATTCAAAAGTTGAAATGTTCTGCTGTAAAGAGTGCTGAAAGATTTAAGTTTGGATTTCCGTCTATACGGGAATGATGGTAGCGGAGCAGCAATTTTTTTTCATACCGCGAATAGATTTCAGACAACAAGCAATAAAACAGAATTTATGGTTTCAGACGGCCTTAAGGTCCGAATCAACAGTCCGTCTGAAACCCCAAAACCAAAAAAAGAATAGATTTAGGAGAACCGACATGACTGCCAACCAACGCTACCGCAAAGCTTTACCCGGTACGGATTTGGAATATTACGACGCGCGTCAGGCGTGTGAAGACATCAAACCAGGCTCTTACGACAAGCTGCCTTATACAAGCCGTATCTTGGCTGAGAACTTGGTCAACCGCGCAGACAAAGTCGACCTGCCTACGCTGCAAAGCTGGCTGGGCCAGCTGATTGAGGGAAAACAGGAAATCGACTTTCCTTGGTATCCGGCGCGCGTGGTGTGTCACGATATTCTGGGTCAGACAGCGTTGGTGGATTTGGCGGGCCTGCGTGATGCAATTGCCGAAAAAGGCGGCGATCCTTCCAAAGTGAATCCGGTGGTGCAAACCCAGCTCATCGTCGACCACTCTTTGGCCGTTGAATGCGGCGGTTACGATCCTGATGCCTTCCGCAAAAACCGCGAAATCGAAGACAGACGTAACGAAGACCGTTTCCACTTCATCAACTGGACAAAAACCGCATTTGAAAATGTGGACGTGATTCCTGCGGGCAACGGCATTATGCACCAAATCAATTTGGAAAAAATGTCGCCGGTTGTCCAAGTCAAAAACGGCGTAGCATTCCCTGACACCTGCGTCGGTACTGACTCACATACGCCGCACGTCGATTCATTGGGCGTGATTTCCGTAGGTGTGGGTGGTTTGGAAGCCGAAACCGTAATGTTGGGCCGTGCCTCCATGATGCGTCTGCCTGATATTGTCGGCGTTGAGCTGACCGGCAAACGCCAGCCGGGCATTACTGCCACCGACATCGTGTTGGCACTGACCGAATTCTTGCGTAAAGAGCGCGTGGTTGGTGCATTTGTCGAATTCTTTGGCGAGGGCGCAAGAAGCCTGTCCATCGGCGACCGTGCCACCATTTCCAATATGACCCCTGAGTTCGGCGCGACTGCTGCGATGTTCGCTATTGATGAGCAAACCATTGATTATTTGAAACTGACCGGTCGCGACGATGCGCAAGTGAAATTGGTGGAAACCTACGCCAAAACCGCAGGCTTGTGGGCAGATGCCTTGAAAAACGCCGTTTATCCTCGCGTATTGAAATTTGATTTGAGCAGCGTAACGCGCAATATGGCAGGCCCAAGTAATCCGCATGCCCGTTTTGCGACCGCCGATTTGGCCAGCAAAGGCTTGGCTAAACCTTACGAAGAGCCTTCAGACGGCCAAATGCCTGACGGTGCAGTGATTATTGCCGCGATTACTTCATGTACCAATACTTCCAATCCGCGCAACGTTGTCGCCGCCGCGCTGTTGGCACGCAATGCCAACCGCCTCGGCTTGAAACGCAAACCTTGGGTGAAATCTTCGTTTGCCCCGGGTTCAAAAGTAGCCGAAATCTATTTGAAAGAAGCAGGCCTGCTGCCTGAAATGGAAAAACTCGGCTTCGGTATCGTTGCCTTCGCATGTACCACCTGTAACGGCATGAGCGGCGCGCTGGATCCGAAAATCCAGAAAGAAATCATCGACCGCGATTTGTACGCCACCGCTGTATTGTCAGGCAACCGCAACTTTGACGGCCGTATCCATCCGTATGCGAAACAGGCTTTCCTCGCTTCGCCTCCGTTGGTCGTTGCCTACGCGCTGGCAGGCAGCATCCGTTTCGATATTGAAAACGACGTACTAGGCGTTGCAGACGGCAAAGAAATCCGCCTGAAAGATATCTGGCCGACCGATGAAGAAATCGATGCCATCGTTGCCGAATATGTGAAACCGCAACAATTCCGCGACGTTTATATTCCGATGTTCGATACCGGCACAGCGCAAAAAGCACCAAGCCCGCTGTACGACTGGCGTCCAATGTCCACCTATATCCGCCGCCCACCTTACTGGGAAGGCGCACTGGCAGGGGAACGTACATTGAGCGGTATGCGTCCGCTGGCAATTTTGCCCGACAACATCACCACCGACCACCTCTCGCCGTCCAATGCAATTTTGGCCAGCAGTGCCGCAGGCGAATATTTGGCAAAAATGGGTTTGCCTGAAGAAGACTTCAACTCTTACGCAACCCACCGCGGCGACCACTTGACCGCCCAACGTGCCACTTTCGCCAATCCGAAACTGTTTAACGAAATGGTGAGAAATGAAGACGGCAGCGTACGCCAAGGTTCTCTGGCACGCGTTGAACCTGAAGGCAAAACCATGCGTATGTGGGAAGCCATCGAAACCTATATGAACCGCAAACAGCCGCTCATCATCATTGCTGGTGCGGATTACGGTCAAGGCTCAAGCCGCGACTGGGCTGCAAAAGGCGTACGCCTCGCCGGCGTGGAAGCGATTGTTGCCGAAGGCTTCGAGCGTATCCACCGCACCAACTTGATCGGTATGGGCGTGTTGCCGCTGCAGTTCAAACCGGGTACCAACCGCCACACCCTGCAACTGGACGGTACGGAAACCTACGATGTTGTCGGCGAACGCACGCCGCGCTGCGACCTGACCCTCGTGATTCACCGTAAAAACGGCGAAACCGTCGAAGTTCCGGTTACCTGCCGCCTCGATACCGCAGAAGAAGTGTTGGTATATGAAGCCGGTGGCGTATTGCAACGTTTCGCACAAGACTTCTTAGAAGGAAATGCAGCGTAAGGTAAATCAGGCATAGTTAAAATGCCCGGGCTACGCTCAAAAAGGTTTTCAGACGGCCTCGAATGTTTGAGAGGCCGTCTGAAAAAACCATACGAGAAATACAAAGGAGAACTCGAAATGCCGCAAATTAAAATTCCAGCCGTTTACTACCGCGGCGGTACATCTAAAGGCATTTTCTTCAAACGCACCGATCTGCCGGCCGCTGCGCAGGAAGCAGGCGAGGCACGCGACAAAATCCTCTTGCGCGTACTCGGCAGCCCCGACCCTTACGGCAAACAGATTGACGGTTTGGGTAATGCCAGTTCGTCCACCAGCAAAGCCGTGATTTTGGACAAATCCGAACGTACCGATCACGATGTCGATTACTTGTTCGGACAAGTTTCCATCGACAAACCTTTTGTCGATTGGAGCGGCAACTGCGGTAATCTGACCGCCGCCGTGGGCGCATTTGCCATCGAGCAAGGCTTGGTCGATAAATCCAAAATCCCTTCAGACGGCCTGTGTACCGTCAAAATCTGGCAGAAAAACATCGGCAAAACCATTATTGCCCATGTACCGATGCAAAACGGCGCAGTGTTGGAAACAGGTGATTTTGAGCTTGACGGCGTAACGTTTCCGGCAGCCGAAGTACAAATCGAATTTTTAGATCCGGCCGACGGCGAAGGCAGTATGTTCCCAACCGGCAATTTGGTCGATGAAATTGATGTGCCGAATATAGGCCGTCTGAAAGCCACGCTTATCAATGCCGGTATTCCAACCATTTTCCTGAATGCCGCAGATTTGGGCTACACAGGCAAAGAGTTGCAAGACGACATCAACAACGATGCCGCGGCTCTGGAAAAATTTGAAACCATCCGTGCGTATGGTGCACTGAAAATGGGCTTGATCAGTGATGTATCCGAGGCCGCCACCCGCGCCCATACTCCGAAAGTCGCTTTTGTCGCCCCTGTGGCCGATTACACCGCTTCAAGCGGCAAAACCGTCAAAGCTGCCGACATCGACTTATTGGTACGCGCGTTGAGCATGGGCAAATTGCACCATGCCATGATGGGCACCGCTTCAGTTGCCATCGCTACCGCCGCCGCCGTGCCCGGAACGCTGGTCAACCTTGCAGCCGGAGGCGGAGCGCGTAAAGAAGTCCGCTTCGGCCATCCGTCAGGCACACTGCGTGTCGGTGCTGCCGCCGAATGTCAGGACGGACAATGGACGGCCACCAAAGCGGTCATGAGCCGTAGCGCACGCGTGATTATGGAAGGACAAGTCCGAGTGCCGGAAGATTGCTTTTAAGTTTTCAGACGGCCACGCCATTAAACAAGGCCGTCTGAAAACCAAATAAGCAGATTTTAGTCAGGTAAGCGATACCTGCAATGGAGATTAGGGTTGGGCATAAAGCCTGACTAAACACCAAACCAAAGGCAATCTGAAAAGCTCTCAAATGTTTTTGCTCTTTTCAGACGGCCTGAAGCCAAAAAAACAATCAAAAATTCAAAGGAGAAACACCATGTCCAACCAACTCATTCTTGTTCTGAACTGCGGCAGCTCTTCACTCAAAGGTGCCGTTATCGACCGTAAAAACGGTAAAGTTCTCTTAAGCTGTCTCGGCGAACGTTTGGGTACGCCCGAAGCAGTCATTACGTTCAGCAAAGACGGCAAAAAATGCCAAACAGCTTTGACCGGCCGTAACGATCATGCCGGTGCCGTAGGTATGCTGTTGAAAGAGCTTGAAAAACACGGCCTGCACGACCGCATTAAAGCCATCGGCCACCGCATCGCTCACGGCGGCGAAAAATACAGCGAATCTGTTTTGATCGACCAAGCAGTAATGGACGAACTCAATGCCTGCATTCCGCTCGCTCCGCTGCACAACCCTGCCAATATCAACGGCATTTTGGCTGCGCAAGAGCATTTCCCGGGCCTGCCCAATGTCGGCGTGATGGATACTTCGTTCCACCAAACCATGCCGGAGCGTGCCTACACTTATGCCGTTCCGCGCGAATTGCGTAAAAAATACGCTTTCCGCCGCTACGGTTTCCACGGTACCAGTATGCGTTACGTTGCCCCTGAAGCCGCACGCATCTTGGGCAAACCGTTGGAAGACATCCGCATGATTATTGCCCACTTAGGCAATGGCGCATCCATTACCGCGATCAAAAACGGCAAATCCGTTGACACCAGTATGGGCTTCACGCCGATCGAAGGCTTGGTAATGGGTACGCGCTGCGGCGACATCGACCCGGGCGTATACAGCTACCTGACTTCACACGCCGGTTTGGATGTTGCACAAGTTAATGAAATGCTGAACAAAAAATCAGGCTTGCTCGGTATTTCCGAACTCTCCAACGACTGCCGTTCTTTGGAAATTGCTGCGGATGAAGGCCATGAAGGCGCACGCTTGGCTCTGGAAGTGATGACTTACCGCCTTGCCAAATACATTGCTTCGATGGCAGTAGCTTGTGGCGGCATTGATGCACTCGTGTTTACCGGCGGTATCGGCGAAAACTCGCGTAATATCCGCGCTAAAACTGTTTCCTACTTGGATTTCTTAGGTCTGCACATCGACACCAAAGCCAATATGGACAAACGCTACGGCAACTCCGGTATCATCAGCCCGACAGGTTCTATGCCGGCTGTTTTGGTTGTTCCAACCAATGAAGAGCTGATGATTGCCCACGATACGGCGCAGTTGGCTGGCTTTTTGGAAGAAGTAGGTTAGGGTGAAGATTTTCCTAGACCATAAACAATAAAAAGTGCGGATTCATCATCCGCACTTTTTTAATTACATCTCAATCAAGCTACTTGGGTTTGATGTTCGTCGCCGTTTCGCTCACGAATAACACCCAAGCGGTAAACGGTTTCGCCTTGTTCGCTCAAGAATGCTTGTACCGCATCGGCATCTTCTTTAGCAATGATAACGACCATGCCGATACCGCAGTTGAATGTACGGTACATTTCTTGGGTTTCCACATTGCCTGCTTTTTGCAGCCATTGGAACAGTTTAGGCAATTCCCACGCTTTGGCATCGATTTGTGCAACGGTATTTTCAGGCAAAACGCGAGGTACGTTTTCGGTAATGCCGCCGCCAGTAATGTGGGCCATGCCTTTAATGGTGAATTTTTCCAAAGCGGCAAGGATAGGTTTCACATACAGGCGGGTAGGGGCGATGATGGCTTCGCGCAAGGTTTTGCCGTTGTCAAATTCCGCATCCAAATCAGGATTGTCGCGCTCGATGATTTTGCGTACCAAAGAGTAGCCGTTGGAGTGTGCGCCGTTGGAAGCCAAGCCCAAAACAACGTCTCCGGCCTGAATGCTGCGGCCGTTAATCACGCGTTCTTTTTCAACCACGCCGACGGCAAAACCGGCCAAGTCGTATTCGCCTTCGGGATACATGCCCGGCATTTCGGCAGTTTCACCGCCAATCAAAGCGCAACCGGATTCTTCGCAACCTTGGGCAATGCCTTTAATCACATCAGTCGCGTGGGCAACATCCAGCTTGCCGCAAGCGAAATAGTCCAAGAAGAACAAAGGTTCTGCACCTTGAACCAAAATATCGTTGACGCTCATGGCAACCAAATCGATGCCGACGGTATCGTGTTTGTCCCAGTCGAATGCCAGTTTCAGCTTGGTGCCGACGCCGTCCGTACCGGAAACCAATACCGGATTTTTATATTTTTTGCCGATTTCGACCAAAGCGCCGAAACCGCCCAAATCACCCAACACTTCAGGGCGCATAGTACGCTTGGCAAAAGGTTTGATGTTTTCGACCAGTTGATCGCCTGCGTCGATATCCACGCCTGCGTCACGATAGCTCAAAGAAGTGCTCATTGGATTTCCTTATTAGGGTATGGGTAGATTGTCGGAGCGTATTTTATCTTAAATTGGAGGATTCATGCTGAATTTTTTGGCATTATTGTCAACAATTTTTATTTTATCTTAATAGTCGTCGCGCGTTCAGACGGCCTTTGTGAATCTGTTATACTGCTTATTTATTTTGAAGACCTTAAGCATCAACTGGGGAACACCTTTTTATGTATCAAAAGAAAGCGCGCGGCGCAAAACCGTGGATTATTATGGCTTGCGTTATCGCAACCTTTATTTGGCTTTTATATGCCTTAGGCGATGTTTTGACGCCGTTTATTGTGGCTGCCGTTTTGGCCTATGTTTTGAATCCCTTGGTCGAGTGGCTTCAATTGAAGCGTATCCGCCGCGCGCCGGCCTCTATGATTATTATGGCACTGGCTTTGCTGATATTGCTGTCATTGGTGCTGATTATCGTGCCTATGTTGTTGAACCAGTTTAACAATCTGGCCGAACGCCTGCCGCAAATCGTGGGCTTTGTTCAAAACAAACTGCTGCCGTGGCTTAACAGCGTCAGCGGGGATTATATTCAAATCGATCAAGAATCAATCATCGCATGGTTGCAATCGCATACGGATGAGTTGAGCAATACGCTCAAAGAATGGATTCCGACCTTGATGCGTCAAAGCGGCAACGTGATCAGCGGCGTCAGCAATTTGGTGTTGTTGCCTTTGTTGCTGTATTACTTCTTGTTGGATTGGAAACGCTGGTCTTCCGGAATCAGCAAACTGGTTCCACGCCGCTTTATCGAGACCTACACGCGTATCAGCGGCAATATGGATGAAGTTTTGGGCGAGTTTCTGCGCGGCCAGCTGATGGTTATGATGATTATGGGCTTGGTCTATGGCTTGGGCTTGATGCTGGTCGGTTTGGATTCCGGCTT
>NZ_JBQCVF010000068.1:0-5984 GCF_051962515.1 Neisseria sp. P0009.S007
AATGGAGCGGGAAACGAGTCTCGAACTCGCGACCTCAACCTTGGCAAGGTTGCGCTCTACCAACTGAGCTATTCCCGCTCTGATAGTTTGTTGCTTCGTATATCGAAGAAGACGCAATTATTATGGATTTAATCGCGTGCGTCAAGTATTTTGTTTTTATTTTTTTTAAAAATTTATTTGAATTCTTTCCATGCCATTTTCAGGTAGTAGCACATGGACCAGATGGTCAATACAGATGCTATAAACATCAATATGTTACCAATGAGATAGAAAGGATCGTTATATTTGTCTGTGCCGATAAGCAAAAGGAAGATGGCGATCATTTGGGCGGTGGTTTTGAATTTGCCGATAGTGGCCACTGCAACGCTGCCGCGTTTGCCCATTTGTGCCATCCATTCGCGCAAGGCGGAAATGGTGATTTCCCGGCCGATAATAATCATGGCGAAGATGGCGTATGTTCTGCCAAGGCTGACGAGCAGGAGCAGGGCAACGGCAACCATGAGCTTGTCGGCAACGGGGTCGAGGAATGCACCGAAGTCGGAGGTTTGTTTCCAGCGGCGTGCTAAAAAGCCGTCGAACCAGTCTGTAATAGCTGCAAGTGCAAAGATGATAGCGGCTGTCCAGTTGACGGTTTGTGGTTGAATCCATGTGTTCGGTAAATAGAATAGGATGGTGAACACGGGGATTAATAGGACGCGCATCCAGGTAAGTAAAATAGGTATGTTCCAAGGCATGGTTTGGGATCTTTTGGATGATGTGTCGGGTTGTTCATTATAGCTTATTTGTTCACTCTGCTTTTTGAAGTGTTGTTTTTTTGCCGACAAGTATCTTGGGCATAGATTTTTGTCGTGTGGGTTGTGAAGAAAATCTGCTAAGGCCGTCTGAAAAATAGGCTGTTGCGGGGTGTAAATGTTTTTGGGTAGAAAAGTAGCTGCGAAATAGTGAGCAATAAGGTCTGCCTGCTGTTCGATATTTAATTGGTTGATGTGGGGTAAGGGGATAGGGTAGGCGTAAGCTTTGCGTTTTCTGTATCCGCCTTTGAGCATGATGAATAGGCCGGAAAGCCAAACTTTGTGACCGCGCTGGTGTTGCCAGACATGTGTCAGCTCATGAATCAGCCAGATTTTGTAGGCGATGCCGGCTTGAGTGAAATCATCAGGGCAGTGTTTACGAGGAAAGTATATGTTTCCATTGGGCGCAATGGCGGTATTGGCGTTGGGTATAAGTGGAATGCCGCGATATATTTTGATGTGGTGGAAGTCTATGCTGTCCGCAAAAACTTGTTTTGCCATACGGACTTCATTTTCGGTCAGTCTGCGCCAATCGGAAAAAATCATATTTGGAAGGGAATATAAGAGGGTATGAAGATTTCAGGCCGTCTGAAAGGTTTCAGACGGCCTGGGTCGGGATTTATTGTTCTGTTGAAGCGGCTTGTTTGCCGTTGTCGAACAATTTGTCCATAGGCGTCAGATTGACTGCATTGCCTTGGCTGACTATCCATTTGTTTTCAACACGCCATACGCCTGAGGCATCTTCAACGCGTAAGTACCAATGATTGGTTGGGCGTAAAGGTTTAAAGACGGCTTCGTATTCCATGCGGCCGTTTTGTGGTTCGGCTGTTACGGCGCGCAGCTTGACGGTTTGGTCATCGGCTTTGCGCGTCGGGTGCATCAACAATAGGTTTAATGGCTGTTTGGTATCGAATTGTCCGCTGACGAATACTTTGGCGGCATTCATATCCGGACTGATTAAGACCTGCACTTGAATTTGCCGTTTAACGGCTTCTTCATCACGGTGAAGTTGGATTTCGATGTGTTTGCCGTCTTTGTAGTAATCGTCAGACACCAAGTCTGTCGTGTGTTCTTTTGCGACGAAGAACATGGAAACGCTGGCGATAACGACGAAGATGGGGCCTGCCATCAGCACCCAGGGCCAAATATGTTTGTACCAAGGTTTGATTTTGGGTTGTGGGGACACCGTTTATTCTCCGATAAAGGTTGCTTTTTCTTCTAAAGTAGTCGGTTTGGAGTCGGCAGAGCCGGTCTCGCGATAGATAAAGGTAAATTCAATCGGATGGCTGCCTTTGTCGGCGTATTCGGGAATGGTAGATACCTGTACTGGGATGGTAACGGTTTCCCGCGGCGCAATTTTAATACCGTTTTCAGGCAGGCCGGTCAGCGCGATTTCGTCAAAGCCTTTGACGGTTGCGGTCATCAGTTGTTCGTTTTCACTATTGTTGATAATACGCAGGTTATAGGCATTTTCCAACCAGCCTTGGCTGTTTTCGCGAACCATGACACCACGGTCTTTCAGGATATCGACTTCGACCATTTTTCGGGTGGAAATGCCGACCAGGAAGGCGATGATGACCACCAGGAGTACTGCGCCATAACCAGCTACGCGCGGACGTTTCAAGCGTTTTTTGATGTCGCTTTCAGGGTATTCGTGTTCCAACGCGCCTTCGGTTGTATAACGGATCAAGCCGCGCTCGTAGCCCATTTTGTCCATGATTTCGTCGCAGGCATCGATACACGCCGCGCAGCCGATACATTGGTATTGCAAACCGTCGCGGATGTCGATACCGACGGGGCAGACTTGCACGCACATGGTGCAGTTGATGCAGTCGCCCAAGCCGCTGTCTTCTTTGTTGGCGGTTTTCTTGCGTGCGCCGCGCGGTTCGCCGCGTTCGGTATCGTAAGAAATAATCAGCGTGTCTTTGTCAAACATTGCACTTTGGAAACGTGCATACGGACACATATGCAGACACACTTTTTCGCGCATGATGTGGGCGAAGAAGAAAGTCATGAATCCGTAAAATGCTGCGGCAAACATTGCGCCGCCGCCTGCTGCTCCGGTGAATAAATCGGGAACAAATTGGCGGATCGGGATAAACCAGCCTGCAAAAGTGATACCTGTCCATGCGCAGACAAGGAAAATCAGCAGGTATTTGGTGGCCTTAATGCGAATTTTAGTAAAGTTCCAAGGCGATTTTTCCAGTTTTAGGCGTTTGTTTCTATCGCCTTCGACCAAGTTGTCAATCCACAGCATAATTTCGGTGTAAACCGTTTGCGGGCATGAATAGCCGCACCACAAACGACCGGCAATGGTTGTCCACCAAAACAATCCGAATGCGCAAATCATCAGCAGTAAGGCAAGGTAAATCAAATCGCCCATACCCAGCGACAGTCCGAAAATGAAGAAATGACGGTCAGGGATATTGAATAAAACCGCCTGACGGCCGCTCCAGTTGAACCATGGAATAACGTAAAATACAAACTGGGTCGCCAATACTGCGGCGATACGCAGTTTGGCAAAGCGTCCTTCCGCCTTTTTAGGATGGATGCGTTCGCCTTCAGGATGGATTTGAATCACGCTGGATTTAGGTTTGGAAGGTTTGGGCGGAGTGGCTTTTGCTGTTTTTTCTGTTGAGGGTGTGGTATTTTCAGCTTGGTTTTCTGGTGACATTTCAGTGTTCCTTGATGAAGTGCACACAAGCCTGTTGTCATGGTAGTAGTTTGATGTGGATATTTTCAGACGGCCTTTCGCGTGCATACAAATCATAACATTTGACTCTATTCAAAGCAAAAGAGGGACTTCGTATTAACGATGGATTCCTTGCGGCCGTTTGATGTAGGGCCGTCTGAAAAGGGCAGTATTCAAAGGTTTATGGTTCGGCATGTGTGCAAACTTATAGTGATTTGCTATTTACACGATAAAAATATATAAAGCACTGTTTCAAAACGAAATAACAGTTAATATCATCTGTCCCGTCCGTTTCGGGTAACCGAGTGGAAACAGGCCGTCTGACAAAGCGAATATCAAAAGCTATCCTTGAAAGCACGGCTGATTCAGGCGATAATCGGTACACCTTTTTTCATATTTCCAATCTTGTCCAAGGAAGGTCAAACCATGTCTCAACTGGCAAACGCAATCCGTTTCCTCTCAGTCGATGCCGTACAAAAAGCCAACTCAGGCCACCCGGGTGCGCCTATGGGTATGGCGGAAATGGCAGAAGTGTTGTGGACGAAGTTCCTCAATCATAATCCGGCCAACCCGAAATTCTACAACCGCGACCGTTTTGTCCTCTCCAATGGTCATGCTTCCATGATTCTTTACAGCCTGTTGCACCTGACCGGCTACAACGTTTCTATTGATGATCTGAAAAATTTCCGCCAACTGCACAGTAAAACCCCCGGCCATCCTGAATATGGCTACACCGACGGCGTGGAAACCACGACCGGTCCATTGGGACAAGGTATTGCCAACGCAGTGGGCATGGCTTTAGCCGAAAAAATCTTGGCTGCCGAATTTAATAAAGACGGTTTGAACATCGTTGACCACCACACCTACGTCTTCATGGGCGACGGTTGTATGATGGAAGGCGTATCGCACGAAGCCTGCTCGCTTGCCGGCACTTTAGGTTTGGGCAAACTGATTGTTTTATATGATGACAACAATATTTCCATTGACGGTAAAGTGGACGGTTGGTTTACCGAAAACATCCCGCAACGTTTTGAAAGCTACGGCTGGCAGGTGATTCCAAATGTAAACGGTCATGATACCGATGCCATTCAGACGGCCATTGAAGCCGCCCGCGCCGAAACCGGCAAACCTTCCCTGATTTGCTGCAAAACCTTAATCGGTAAAGGCAGTGCTAACAAAGAAGGCAGCCACAAAACCCACGGTGCGCCTTTGGGTGCGGACGAGATCGAAGCCACGCGCAAACATTTGGGTTGGGCTTATCCTGCGTTTGAAATCCCTCAAGAGATCTATGCTGCATGGGATGCAAAAGAAAAAGGCGCGAAACTTGAGGCCGAATGGAACGAACTCTTCGCTCAATATCAAGCCAAATATCCTGCCGAAGCCGCAGAATTTGTGCGTCGCATGGATAAAAAACTGCCTGAAAACTTCGATGCTTACGTTCAAGCCGCATTGAAAGAAGTGTGCGCCAAAGCAGAAACCATCGCCACCCGTAAAGCCAGCCAAAACAGCATCGAAATCTTGGCAAAAGAGCTGCCTGAATTGGTGGGCGGTTCTGCAGACTTGACCCCGTCCAACCTGACTGACTGGTCAAACAGCGTTTCCGTTACCCGCGAACACGGCGGCAACTATATTCACTACGGCGTTCGCGAGTTCGGCATGGGCGCAATCATGAACGGCCTTACCCTGCATGGCGGTGTTAAACCATTCGGCGCGACTTTCCTGATGTTCAGCGAATACGAGCGTAATGCTTTGCGTATGGCGTCGCTGATGAAAATCAACCCTGTATTTGTGTTCACTCACGATTCCATTGGTTTGGGCGAAGATGGTCCTACCCACCAACCTATCGAGCAAACTGCCACTCTGCGCCTAATTCCAAATATGGATGTATGGCGTCCATGCGATACCGTTGAATCTTTGGTGGCGTGGGCTGAAGCCGTTAAAGCTGCCGATCATCCGTCCAGCTTGATTTTCAGCCGTCAAAACCTGAAATTCCAAGCGCGTGATGAACAACAGCTGAACGACATCAAACGCGGTGGCTACGTCATCAGTGAAGCTCAAGGCAATGCACAAGCTGTTGTAATTGCTACCGGTTCTGAAGTTGAATTGGCTCTGGAAGCGCAAAAAGTATTGGCAGAACAAGGTATTGCCGTACGCGTTGTTTCCATGCCTTCTACCAATGTATTCGACCGTCAAGATGCCGCCTATAAAGCCGCTGTTCTGCCGGAAGGTTTGCCACGCGTAGCCATAGAAGCCGGACATGCCGACGGTTGGTATAAATACGTCGGTTTGAACGGCGCCGTGGTCGGTATCAACCGCTTCGGCGAGTCTGCACCTGCTGATTTGCTGTTCAAAGAATTCGGCTTTACCGTAGACAATGTGGTTGCCACTGTTAAATCTGTTTTGTAAATCAGATTTTTGATTGGGATAAAAAGGCCGTCTGAAATTTCAGACGGCCTTTTATTTTTCAGTCGGTTAAACAGTTTCTGTTTCAGGTTTGACCT
>NZ_JBQCVF010000068.1:6084-11421 GCF_051962515.1 Neisseria sp. P0009.S007
ATAAAAAGGCCGTCTGAAATTTCAGACGGCCTTTTATTTTTCAGTCGGTTAAACAGTTTCTGTTTCAGGTTTGACCTTGCTTTTCTTAAACTTCAACACGGCTTTTTCTTTTGCTGCATCCCAGTCTATCAGCACAAAGCCACCTTCGGTGAGTTTGCCGAACAGAAGTTCGTCGGCGAGCGGTTTGCGGATTTTTTCCTGGATCAGGCGGTTCATCGGGCGTGCGCCCATTTGCGGGTCGAAACCTTTTTCCGCCAGATATTTGCGCAATGCCGGTGTGAATTCGGCTTCGACTTTTTTGTCGAGGAGCTGGTGTTCGAGCTGGAGCAGGAATTTGTCCACGACTTTGACGATAATGGGTTCGGACAAGGGCGCAAATGGGATAATCGCGTCCAAGCGGTTGCGGAACTCGGGCGTGAAGAGTTTGTTGATTGCCTGCATTTCGTCGCCGCGCTCGCGTTTGGCGGTAAAGCCGAGGTTGGGTCGGCTGAGGCTTTCCGCGCCTGCGTTGGTGGTCATAATCAGGATGACGTTGCGGAAGTCGGCACTCTTGCCGTTGTTGTCGGTCAGTTTGCCTGCGTCCATGACTTGCAGGAGGACGTTGAAAATGTCGGGGTGGGCTTTTTCGATTTCGTCCAAGAGCAACACGCAATGCGGCTGCTTGTTGACGGCTTCGGTCAAAAGGCCGCCTTGTTCAAAGCCGACGTAGCCTGGTGGTGCGCCGATGAGGCGCGATACGGCGTGGCGTTCCATGTATTCGGACATATCAAAGCGTTGCAGCGGTACGCCCATCGAGTAGGCAAGCTGTTTGGCGACTTCGGTTTTGCCGACGCCGGTTGGGCCGGAGAAGAGGAAACTGCCTATCGGTTTGTCGGGCAGGGCGAGGCCAGAGCGCGACATTTTGACGGCGGCAACCAGCGCGTCAATGGCGTTTTCCTGACCGTAAACCATGTTTTTCAAATCACGGCCGAGGAATTGCAACACTTGTTTGTCGTCGTGCGACACGGTTTTTTCGGGAATCCGCGCAACTTTGGCGATGACGGTTTCGATTTGCGCTTTGCCGATGACTTTTTTCTGTTTGGATTTGGGCAAAATCCGTTGCGCCGCGCCTGCTTCATCCATTACGTCGATGGCTTTGTCGGGCAGGAAACGTTCGTTGATGTAGCGGGCGGAAAGTTCGGCTGCGGCTTCAAGTGCGCCTTGCGTATAGCGGACTTGGTGGAAATCTTCAAACATCGGTTTCAAGCCGCGCAGGATTTGTACGGTTTCGGAAATGGTAGGCTCGACCACGTCAATTTTTTGGAAACGGCGGCTTAAGGCGTGGTCTTTGTCGAAAATGGTACGGTATTCGTCATAAGTGGTCGCACCGATGCAGCGCAGCGAGCCTTTTGCCAGCGCAGGTTTGAGCAGGTTAGACGCATCCATTGTGCCACCGCTGGTGCTGCCCGCGCCGATGATGGTGTGGATTTCGTCGATGAATAAAATGGCGTGCGGGATTTTTTCGAGCTGTTTCAAGACGGATTTGACCCGTGCTTCAAAGTCGCCGCGGTATTTCGTGCCCGCCAAAAGCGAACCCATATCCAGTGCGTATACTTCGGCTTCTTTCAGCACGTCGGGAATATCGCCGTTGACGATTTGGTGTGCTAAGCCTTCCGCCAGCGCGGTTTTGCCCACACCAGCCTCGCCGACCAAAAGCGGATTGTTTTTGCGGCGGCGGCACAGGATTTGTACCAGCCTTTCCATTTCGTGTTTGCGACCAATCAAAGGGTCGATACGGCCGGCTTTGACTTCGGCGTTGAGGTTGACGGTGTAGTCGGAAAGAGAGCCGGTTTTCTGTTCCGCTTCTTCGCCCTCGCGTCCCAGGCCGTCTGAATCATTGCAGTCTTCGTCATCAGGCGAGCCATGGGCAATGCAACGCAAGACTTCAAAGCGTGTAATGGATTGCAATTTGAGGAAATAAACGGCATGGCTTTCAGATTCGCTCATCATGGCAACCAAAATATCCAAAGGCTCTACTGCGGCTTTGCCGGCAGACTGGGTATGCACCATTGCCCGTTGGATGACGCGTTGGAAGCCCAATGTCGGCTGGGTTTCGACCGTATCCAGAAGATGATCGGGAATTTGCGGTGTATTTTCTGCAACGCTGGCCGCAAGCTGCTCGGACAGGACTTTCAAATCCGCACCACACAGTTTCAAGACGTTCGGCACAGCCGCATCTTCTTCTATCAACACCAAAAGCAGGTGTTCCAAGCTGATAAACTCATAACGGGCGTTGCGTGCTTCACGGTAGAGCAGTTGCAGGATGTGTTCCAATTCGGGTGAAAGCATGATTTAAACCTCTTCGACTATACATTTGAGCGGATGCCCTTCAGCTTTGGCACGTTCCATGACCTGATGTTGCTTGGTCTGCGCAATATCGCGCGTGTAGGTGCCGCACAGGCCTTTGCCTTCGTGGTGCACCAGCAACATGACGGCCACTGCCTGTTCCTGTGTAAGCATAAAGACTTCGGTCAGGATTTCGACGACAAATTCCATGGTGGTGTAATCGTCGTTCAATAAAAATACGCCGTAACGTTTCGGCGGCTGTGTGTTGATATCGCTGAGCAGGGTATCGGATTGGTGGTCGGTATTCGGATGGTTCATAAGCTTAGGTTTCAGTTTTCAGACGGCCTGTTTTAGAGTGTAAACAGTTTTCTGTTGTATTTCGGCAATTTTTTTCTATTTTCCCACTTTTTTGAAAACATAGCTTGACGTTTTGTCTTAACAAATGTAAAAAGACGGTTAAGCAGAAGTTGGCACTCGACCGCGTATGTGATACGTGGGAGAAACGCTGAACGTTTTAGTTTGCTGTATGCCTTGTTTTGCTGATTTTGTTAATTTTTAAGTATAGGAAGTTTCTAATGGCAACCGGTATCGTAAAATGGTTTAACGACGCTAAAGGTTTTGGTTTCATCACTCCTGATGAAGGTGGCGAAGATTTGTTCGCTCACTTCTCAGCGATCAACATGGATGGTTTCAAAACCCTGAAAGAAGGTCAACGCGTATCTTTCGACGTAACCACCGGCCCTAAAGGCAAACAAGCTGCTAACATTCAAGCTGCTTAATCAAATGCGCGGCGTAAGCCGTAAAATCATGGCGGGGTTTCCCGCCATTTTTTATGGGCGTTCGAGTTAAAAATTATGAATCAAAATTCATCTTATCAAAATGCTTTAAACCAGTTAGACGAGCTTATCCGTCATTTTCGTAGCGAAGGCGAGGTCAGCTGCGCCGTTGCCGAGCGTGAAGACCAAATCTTAATCCGCCTTGCCGATTTGAAACTGGATTTGCGCCCTGAAGATGAAAAAGCGATTGCTGATATCGACCGTTTTTACCGCCGCCATGTTTTAAGCGAATAAACGTTTCAAAACCGTTTGCCGTTTTATTTTTTAAGCATGCCTGATAAAATAGGCCGTCTGAAAAGTTTGTAAAGAATCAGCACAATGAGTATTGCCAATAATAAAAAAGCCTTTCACGATTTCTTTATCGAAGACCAAATCGAAGCCGGTATAGTATTGGAGGGATGGGAAGTCAAAGCCATCCGCGCTGCACGCGTGCAATTAAAAGAAAGCTATATCTACTGGAAAAAAGACGCATTCTATTTGGTGGGCTGCCACATTACCGCATTGCCCACTGCCTCGACACACGTCAAACCCGACCCTGTCCGTCCGCGTAAGTTGTTGTTGAAACAATCGGAAATCAACAAGTTAATCGGTAAAACCGAACGTGCCGGTTATACGATTGTGCCCTTAAACCTGCATTACACACGTGGTAGAATCAAAGTGGAAATCGGTTTGGCCAAGGGTAAGAAACAGCATGACAAACGCCAAAGCCTGAAAGAAGCGGATTGGAAGCGTGAGAAACAACGTTTGATGAAAAACGTACGTTGATTTTTTCAGACGGCCTTTTTGTAAAGGCCGTCTGAATATTTATTGTTTGAAAATTTTAAAAAGGAAAACAGATGAAAACCATGATTTTAGCAGCGGCTTCAGCCGTATTGTTGCTGGGCGCGTGTTCTACTACGGAACAAAGAGTATTGAAACCTGAAGAGCTGACCAGCATCAAACATGTCTGCATCATTCAGAATGCAAAAGTGCGTCCGCATGATTTGGACAAGGCTTTGTCCAAAGCTTTGGCAAAACGCGGCATTGGCAGCACGATTGTAACCGCAGACAACCGTGGCAAACTGTATGATTCTTCTTGCCCGTATAATCTGCGTTACAAAACCAAAGGCAATGACGAAATCTTGCGTAAAGGCGTATTTGTGTTGCGAAGCACGAAGTATGCGGTTTCTACTGTCAGCTACTCTTTAAATGATGAAAACCACTTCCGAACCAACCCTGATTTGGTGAAACAGGCTGAAGGCGTTGTGGCCAAATTGTTGGAAAAAAACAGCAAATAAAAGCCAGAATAAAAAACCGGCTTGCCGTGATATGGAGAATATCGGGCAAGCCGGTTTTATTTTCAGACGGCCTTAAATGGATTTGATTTTTTCCCAAAGGGTTTTGACTGTACCTTGATAGTAGGTTTCGGAAGTGCAATAGACTGTTTCTAAAGCACATTGTCCTTGTGAGCCGTATTTTTTGATACATTGGTTCAAGGCAATTTGATGCACGGTTTTGAAACGTGGGGAGGTAATGGCTACCACGTTTTGAGCAGTCAATTTGCCCATGGCTTTAGGATAGGCAACAGCGATACAGGTGTTGTGCAGAGGGACAACCGTTTTGCAGCCTGTTGCTTGGCCTGCACCGATGCCGGCTAAGGCATCTTGGCCTTTGCAGAATGTTTCGAGTTCGGCTGTCGCATCCAGTTGGGTGGCATTTTCTTTGGTGGTTTTGATTTGCAGCGCTTCATCGCTGTTGGCTGGGTTTTGCCACATGGCCAGGTAGCCGTAAGTATCGGCAGCCAGGGCGGCAGGAGTCAGTGCGCAAAGGATAAGTGTCATTAGTGTTTTTTTCATGTTCGTTCCCTGTTTGTTGGGTATTTGTCGTTATTATAAAGCAAAAGTACTTATTTGATATAAATTTGCTTTTAAAATGAATATTTAGTGTGGCAGATAGATTATAGGCCGTCTGAAATTTCAGACGGCCTTTTGATTATGTTTTAAAGAATAGGGCGTAGCTTAGAGGTTTATACACCGTGGCGGTCGAGCCAACGTTCGGCATCAAGCGCGGCTTGGCAGCCGGAAGCGGCGCTGGTGATGGCTTGACGGTAGGTATGGTCTTTGACGTCGCCTGCCGCCCATACGCCTTCGATATTGGTTGCGCCGACATTGTCACCGGTACCGCCTTTGGTTTTCAG
>NZ_JBQCVF010000069.1:0-11299 GCF_051962515.1 Neisseria sp. P0009.S007
ACAAACCATTGGCCGGTCGCACGGTAAATCAACGGCGTTTTGTGACGCCAGCAGTGTGCGTAGCTGTGTTCGATTTTGCTGCTTGCCAAAAGGTTGCCGGTTTCTTCCAGCCATTGCAGGATGACGGGATTGGCTTCCCAAACGCGCATACCAGCGACACGAGGTGTTTCGCTGATGTATTTGCCTTCGGCGTTGACAGGGTTGTAAAGCTCGATACCGTATTTATTGCAGACAGCGTAGTCTTCCAGACCATGCGCAGGGGCGGTGTGTACCAAACCGGTACCGGCATCGGTGGTCACATGGTCGCCGTTGAGCATGGGAATATCGCGTTCGAGGAACGGATGGTTCATGTGCAGGTTTTCCAGCTTGTCGCCGGTTGTTTCTGCCAATACATTCAGGTCGTCTGAAGCAAAACCGTAACGTTTGAGCGCATCTTCTGCCAAATCTTTGGACAACACCAATTTGCCTTTAGGCGTATCAATCAGTTGATACACCACGTCTGCACCAGCTGAAACAGCTTGGCTCGCAGGCAAAGTCCAAGGCGTGGTTGTCCAGATAACGGCAAACGCTTTGCCTTCGATGCCGGACAAACTGAATGCGGCGGCAAGCGCGGCAGTGTCTTTAAACGGATAGGCAACGTCAATCGCAGGCGATACTTTGTCTTTGTATTCCACTTCGGCTTCGGCCAATGAAGAGCCGCAGTCCAAGCAGAATTGAACAGGTTTTGCGCCGCGGTAAAGATAGCCGGATTTGTAGATTTCGCCGAGCATACGCACGGTATCGGCTTCGGTTTTGAAATCCATGGTCAGGTAAGGATTGTCCCAGTCACCCAACACGCCCAAGCGGATAAAGTCTTTTTTCTGACGGGCAATCTGTTCGGCGGCGTATTCGCGGCACAATTCGCGGAAGCGCGCTTTAGGCATGTCTTTGCCGTGCAATTTTTCTACCATCACTTCGATAGGCAAACCGTGGCAGTCCCAACCCGGTACATAAGGCGCGTCAAAACCGGCTTGGGTTTTGCTGCGGATAATGATGTCTTTAAGAATTTTGTTGACGGCATGACCGATGTGGATGTCGCCGTTGGCATACGGAGGACCGTCGTGCAGAATGAATTTCGGACGGCCTTTGGCGATTTCGCGCAGTTTTTGGTAGCGTTTTTGCTCATACCAGCTTTTCAGCCATGCAGGCTCGCGCTTGGCAAGATTGCCGCGCATTGGAAACGGGCTCTCGAGCAGGTTTACGGTTTTACTGTAATCGGTCATTTTTTGATCTCTATTGTTGCGGTATTTCGGTTTCAGACGACCTGATTGCTCATTTTGAAAAGAACAGGCCGTCTGAAAAAATTCAAAGGACTTATTGTAGCCCAATTGTCTTGATTTTATAAGCTTCTAGAAGCGTTTCTATGCTTCCCAAACCCTCGCATCTTCCATATCTTGCAAAATTTGGGTTTTCAATGCTTCGATACTCTCAAATTTTTTCTCGTCACGCAGTTTGTGCAGGAAGCGGACGAAGATGCGTTGGCCGTACAAATCGCCGTTGAAATCGAACAGATGGACTTCCAGCTTTTGCGAGCGGTTGTTGCTGACAGTGGGGTTAAAACCAAAACTGGCCACGCCTCGGCGCGTGCCGAATGTGCCGTCTGCCTCAACGACAAATACGCCGCTTAACGCATAATGATACGGGGGAAGCTGAACATTGGCGGTAGGTGCGTTGATGGTGCGGCCGAGTTTTTGCCCGTGCTTGACCTTGCCGCTCAACACATAATCATGGCCCAACAGTTTTTTGGCGTATTCCAACTTGCCGTCTGAAAGGGCTTGGCGGACGGCGGTACTGCTGGTACGGATGTCTTCAACGATAACGGACGGCGTGCGCTCGGTTTGCATATCGGGCTGTTGTGCCAAGAGTTCAAAACAACCTTCACGGCCGGCACCGAAACGGAAATCGTCGCCAATCAGCAGATACCGCGTATTGAGCGTTTGGCGCAAAAGCTGGTCGATAAACGCTTGTGCGCTCATATCGGAGAAAGCTTGGTTAAAACGCAAGACCCAAACGGCATCCACACAGCCGGTTTCACGCAAAAGGCGCAATTTGGTACGCAGCGGGCTGATGCGGTAAGGCAGCTTTTTCCCGGCTTTGCGCGCAAAAAATTCTTTGGGCTGAGGCTCAAAAACAACAACGACAACAGGCAGACCGCGCTGGTCTGCCTCTCGTTTGAGTTTTTGTAGAATGTGTTTGTGCCCGAGGTGTACGCCGTCGAAGTTGCCGATGGTTACGGCGGCTCCTTGCGGAAATTTGGGCGCGTGTCGCTGTCCAAGCCAGATGTTCATGGGTGGTGGTATTGTGTTTGAATAGGCGGCTATTGTAAACGTTATTGCCGTTTCAATAAACCTTAGGCCGTCTGAAACCAATAAATATATGCGTTCAGACGGCCCTAAAGTTTGTTAATACCTTACCACCACCAAGGATAACGGCCAAACGGATAGCCCCAATCGTCGTAATAACGATAGTAGCGGGCTTCGCGCAGCTGTTCTTGGGAAATATAGTTTTGCCATGCCATTTTGTAGCAGGCTTGGAACATCGGATCGGAAACTTTGTCGATATATTTGAGACGGAAGGCTTTTTGTTCCGCAGTTGCGGCACCGGGTTTGCCTTCTTCGTCAAATTTGCGGCGGATCAGCGCGGCAGTTTCTTGGTCGCATTGAGCGGCAAGATTGACTTGAAGGTCCTGCTCATAGCGTTTCTGCGCTTGGGCGCGTGCGGCTTTTTGCTCAGGCGTGGTGGCACAGGCGGCAAGTAATGCGGCAGCACCAATCAATAAGGTCAGGCGGATAGGATTCATCGGATGTTTCCTTATACTCATGCATGGCTATTAATGTACGCCCTCATCTTGCAATGAGCAAGTGTGGCAACTTGGGAACACTTTATATTATTTGTTCTTGGTAGCAGGCAGTTGCATATAAAATACACCCAGTATAAACGCTCGACCCAATCCTCAAATCAATGAACGACGACAAACGGCCCCACTCTTACCGACCGCGCCACCATAGGCAACACACGCCGCCGTTTTGGCAGGCGGACCGTCCGTACCTGCACGAACACAATATTTCCGATGCCCGTTTCAGACGGCTGGGTTACATCATGGCCTTTCTTGCCGGAGCGATTAATGCCGGCGGTTACTTCGCATTCTCACGTTATACCTCCCACGTTACCGGCTCAATGTCGCTGTTGGCAGATGTTTTGTATCTTCAAGAGTGGAGTGTGGCCATTATTGCCACAATCAGTGTGTTATGTTTTGTTGCAGGAGCCGCGCATTCGGGCTGGGTCATTTTGTGGACGCAGCAAATGCGTTTCCGTGGCAGCTTTGGTTTTTCCATGTGGCTGGAAGCGGTTTATCTGTTGATATTCGGCTTATTCGGCATTACCGCGATGGAATGGGATTTTGGCGGCCCGGATTTCATCATGCCGTCTTTAGCATTGTTTTTATTGTGCTTTATCATGGGCATGCACAATACCGTCATTACGCTTTTGTCCGGTTCCGCCATCCGTTCCACCCACATGACCGGCACGGCAACCGATTTGGGCATTGAAATTTCACGCGCACTTTATTATTCCAAGCAACATCATCCGCGCCTGCCTCACGTCCGCGTCAACAAACCGAAAATGTGGCTTTTAAGCGGCCTAATGCTGTCGTTTTTACTGGGCGGCGTGGTTGGCGTATGGGGTTATCATTTGGTCGGCCATCATTTCGCCCTGCCCGTTTCCGCCGTTTTGCTCATACTGGGTGCAGGTTCAGTGGGATACGATGTCAAGGTCAGATTGAAATGGGCATTCGTCAACTGGTACCGCCGCAAGCAGAAAAAACGGAAGAAACTGTAAAAAACTTTGCTTGTTATTTCGCGGCAAAATGACCAAACTGTCGGAGAAATGCAGAAATGCTTCAGGATTATGTTAACTGGCAAATATTTTCGTAATATCGGGTTAAACCCATTCTTTTGCGTTTCGGATATTGGGTATCATAAATCCGTAATGACCCACGCGGTTTTTATTCATTTTTTCAGACGGCCCGGGCCGTCATCTAAAAAGAGGATACGACATGAAATTCTTGAAACCCCTGACCGTTATTGCCACTGCGATTCCTTTGGCGCTCACCGGCTGTGTAACTGATCCTGTTACCGGCCAACAATCCGCCAGCAAAACCGCCATGTACGGTTTGGGTGGTGCGGCTGTTTGCGGCATCGTTGGTGCGCTGACCCATGGTGGTAAAGGCGCACGTAACTCCGCATTGGCTTGTGGTGCAGTAGGTGCCGGTATCGGCGGTTACATGGACTACCAAGAGAAAAAACTGCGTCAAAGCTTGGCCAACACCAACATCGAAGTTGAACGTCAAGGCAACCAAATCAAACTGGTTATGCCTGAAAACGTAACCTTCGCTACCGGCAGCGCTGCCCTGAGCGGCCATGCTCAAAGCGCCTTGTCTGCCGCTGCGCAAACTTTGGTTCAATATCCTGACACGACTTTGACCATTAACGGCCACACCGACAACACCGGTAACGACGCCATCAACGAGCCATTGTCTCGCAACCGCGCCGAATCTGTTGCTACCTTCCTGCAATCCCGTGGCGTAAGCAGCACCCGTTTGAGCACTTTCGGTTACGGCTCCCGTCAACCCATCGCTTCCAACGCTACTGTTGAAGGCCGCGCACAAAACCGCCGCGTTGAAATCTTGATCAACCCTGACCAACGCGCCATTGATGCCGCTAAAAAACAAATGTAATCCGACATCTGTCCGATTCCCATACTTAAGGCCGTCTGAATTTTCAGACGGCCTTTTTCTTTGTAGATTTTGTTTGCAATTTCTTCTCCGCAACCAAACCTGTCATAAAATTTATTCTTTTATTAACAAGACTTTTCAATTTTTCCTTTAAAAAACTGTATTAATACTCTAATTTTTACACTAACTTAGAGTATAATTCCTAAAATTTTAAAAACACGCCTCATGCCGTCTGAAAACGGCAGCGAAAAACACACTTATTTATATACACATCAGCCCGTTATCCAATCCATTTCATAGGATTTCAGACGGCACCATCCAAAATCTATGAAGGAGCATCCATGCAAAACAACTTTGACCCATTGATTATCCGTGGCAAATCACTGATTCCCGTCGTACAAGGCGGTATGGGTGTAGGCGTTTCCGCATCAAAACTCTCCAGCGCGGTTGCGCGCGAAAACGGCGTAGGTACCATCGCCAGTGTCGATTTGCGCCACTTGCACGAAGATTTGCTGGCCGAATCAAAAATCGATTCCAGCGAAGAAAAATACACCCGCCTCAACTGCATCGCGCTTGACCGTGAAATCAAAAAAGCCAAAGCCGATTCAGAAGGCAAAGGCATGATCGCCGTCAACGTCATGAAAGCCGTCAAAGACCATGCCGCCTACGTTCGTCAGGCCTGCGAATCCGGTGCAGACGCGATTGTGATGGGCGCAGGTTTGCCTTTAGATCTGCCGGAAATGGCAGAGGGCTACCACAAAGATGTCGCCCTTTTCCCTATTTTGTCTGAGTCACGCGGTATCAATATCGTTTTGAAACGTTGGATGAAAAAAGGCATCTTGCCCGATGCCATCGTTATCGAACACCCTGCCCACGCAGCCGGCCACTTGGGTGCGGCAACCGTTGACGGCGTGAACGATGCTAAATTCGAGTTCAAACGCGTTATTGAAGAAACGTTTGAAGTATTCAAAAACTTGGGTTTGGAAAGCGAAAAAATCCCGTTGATACTCGCCGGCGGCATGGCAAACTTTGAAAAAGTCAAAACAGCCTTGAAAAACTGGGGCGCGTCCGCCGTCCAAATTGGTACTGCGTTTGCCGTAACTGAAGAAGGCGATGCCCACATCAACTTCAAGAAAACGCTGACCGGTGCGGAAACCGAACAAGTGGTTGAATTCATGTCTGTTGCCGGTTTGCCTGCTCGTGGCGTGCGCACCAAATTCCTCGACAGCTACATCAAACGCGAAGCCAAATTGCAAGCCAATGCCAAAAACGATCCGCGCCGTTGCACCCAAGGCCTGAACTGTCTGACCAGCTGCGGCTTGCGCGACGGTTTGGCCAAAGCCGGCCAATTCTGTATCGACATCCAACTTTCCGCCGCATTCCGCGGCGAAGTCGATAAAGGCCTATTTTTCCGCGGTAAAGACCCACTGCCGTTTGGCAACGCCATCCGTACGGTTCAAGAAACCATTCATTATCTCTTGAACGGTTCCCTGCCCGCCGTCCCTGCCAAATAAACGCATCAACACTCAAAAGGCCGTCTGAAAAACATTTAAACCCTGTTTTCAGACGGCCTTTTTGTCCCAATCCATCTAAAAAATGCTAAGATTGTTGCCTGAATTTATCCGGCTGAAACATCATGAACCCATTATTGAACCATCTCAAACCCTATCCTTTCGCCCGCCTGCGTGAAGCCATGCAAGGTATTGATGCACCCACAGGCATGACGCCTATTCATCTGCAAATTGGCGAGCCGAAACATCCGACGCCCAAAGTCATTACAGATGCGCTGACCGCCTCCCTGCACGAACTGGAAAAATATCCGCTGACCGCAGGCCTGCCCGAACTGCGCCAAGCCTGCGCCGAATGGGTTGCCCGCCGTTATGATGGTTTGAGCCTCAATCCCGACAATGAAATCCTACCGGTATTGGGCAGCCGGGAAGCTTTGTTCTCTTTTATCCAAACCGTTTTAAATCCGGCTTCAGACGGCCCCAAACCGGTCGTTATCAGCCCTAATCCTTTCTATCAAATTTACGAAGGCGCGACTATTTTGGGCGGCGGCGAAATCCATTTTGCCAACTGTCCTGCACCCAGCTTCAACCCCGATTGGAGCAGCCTGCCCGAAGACGTATGGCAGCGCACCAAAGTTCTGATTGTCTGCTCGCCCAACAACCCGAGCGGTAGCGTCCTGCAATTAGAAGACTGGAAAGAAATCTTTGATTTGCAAGACAAATACGGCTTCGTTATTGCCTCTGACGAATGCTATTCCGAAATCTATTTTGACAACAACAAACCAATCGGCGGCCTGCAGGCTGCAGCGCAATTAGGACGCGGCACACGCAACATTATTATGTTTACCAGCCTGTCTAAACGCTCCAATGTCCCCGGTTTGCGTTCAGGGTTTGTCGCAGGCGATGCCGAGTTACTCAAAAACTTCCTGCTCTACCGCACCTACCACGGCAGCGCGATGAGTATTCCCGTCCAACGCGCCAGCATTGCCGCTTGGAACGATGAAGAACACGTCATTGACAACCGCCGTCTCTACCAAGAAAAATTCGACCGCGTCATCCCTATTTTGCAACAGGCATTCGATGTCAAACTGCCTGACGCGTCGTTCTACATTTGGCTGAAAGTTCCCGATGGCGACGACTTGGCATTTACGCGCAACCTGTGGCAGAAAGCCGCTATTCAAGTGTTGCCCGGCCGCTTCCTCGCCCGCGATACCGAACAAGGCAATCCGGGCGAAGGCTACGTCCGCATCGCTTTGGTTGCTGATGTGGAAAGCTGCGTTAAAGCGGCTGAAACCATGGTTGCTTTATACCGCCGATAAAACAAAGGCCGTCTGAAATTTCAGACGGCCTTTTTAAATAAACCAAGTTATATCACGAAATCCAACAGATAAAAATCTTCTTTGCCTACGCCGCACTCAGGGCATTTCCAGTCGTCGGGAATATCCTCAAACTTGGTTCCGGCAGGCAGGCCGTGCTCAGGGTCGCCGAGGTCTTCGTCGTAAATCCAGCCGCAAGGGCCGCACATATATTGAGCCATTTTGTGTTCCTTCTATTTTTAAAGGCCGTCTGAAACCGTATTTTCAGACGGCCTTTCGTGTGTTTTATTGTTGATATTTTGAATTTATTTCGCTGCTTCCAAAGTGGCGATTTCTTTACGCAGGTGTTTGATGGCCGGTGTTACGATGGCGACAAACATGGCCTCGCGGACGCGGCGTTGCGCCGGACTGCGCATCAGATAACCTTTCGCGCCGGCATGCAATGCGGCAGATTGAGTGGCGTTCAGTGCCAACACAGCAGCGGCTTCACGCAGTTTTAAGGTTGCCAGCGTATCAGGTTTGTTGTTCCACGCATTATCGGCAAGGCGTTCGGTTTCCGCCCATGCGCCGTCCAACGCGGCTTTCAAATCATCATAACTGTGGTCGAGGTATGAGTTCACTTCCGCGTTCACTACATTGGCCATGCGGATAATACCGAGCGCACCGTCAATCACACCGGCGCCGATACCTATTTGCAGCAAGATGAAACCGGCTTTAATGGTCGGAATATAAGACTGGAACTGCTCAGGCGTAGCAATCACATCTTCATCGGGAATAAACACGTCTTTAAAATTCAGGCTGTAAGTGCGCGTGCCTTCCAAACCGCAAAACTCAGGGCAATCTTGCAGGGTAACGCCTTCCCATTGGCCGCCGGTGATAAACATCACATAGCTGTCGCCGACTTGGGCGGTATTCGCCCAAATATGGTCTTCGCCGATATTGGATACCCAAGGCAAAGCGCCGTTGACTTTGTAGCCGCCTTCAACGCGCTCTGCTTGCAGGTTGTGTTTTTCAATGCCGGCAAGGTGTTTGACGGTATTGGACATGCCCGTACCGGCTAAGACTTTACCCTGCAGAATATCGGCGAAGTATTTGTCTTTAACCGCTTGATTAGGCGATTGGTGCAGATACCACGCGCAAGCCACCTGACACCATGCGCTGAACGAAGTGGCGCCGCATTCTTTACCGATTTCGCGCAATACGGCGATTTGCGTTGCCAAACCCAAACCGTTACCGCCTTCTTCAACCGTACCGGTCGCGGCAAAACCGCCGATTTTGCCCAATTCCAGCATAAATTCTTTCGGATACAGGCCTTTGCGGTCGATGTCGTCCACCAATGGTTTCAGCTTGCTTTTAACGAGTGCGGCAACATTGTTCAGTAAAGCTTCGCGTGTCATGATTTTTTCCTCTGAATAAGGTTTAAAGCGTAGATGGTTCCACTCATGAATTATTCTTGGCAACAAGGATATCCCTTGCTTTTTACTAAAAGGCCGTCTGAATTTTCAGACGGCCTTTGATGAGATTAGGCAAATGCCTGCAATTCAGGATTGATTTCAGTTTTGGCAAGGTTATTGACGTAGTTGCACAAGGTTGCCAAAGCAACGCCCATAACGACTTCAACAGCTTGCTGTTGGTTGTAGCCTGCATCAAAGAAAGCTTTCAGCTCGTCGTCGGATACCGCGCCTTTTTTCGCCATAACGGCTTGGGTGAATGTCGCCAAAGCACCCAGTTTGGCATCGTCAAACTCGCCTGCAGCTAATGCGCGTGCGGCTTTGATGGATTGTTCGGACAGCAGTTTTTTCAGGGTAGCCAGTTTGGTGTGGCCAGCAACGCAGAAACCGCATTCGTTGGTACGGGCAGCAATGATTTGGACAACTTCAACTTCGCCGTCAGTCAGGCTGTTGGCCGCATTCAGCTTGCCAACTTCTTGATAAAACGCCAAAGCTTCAGGCGCATTGGCCAAAACGCCGATCAGGTTAGGAATAAAACCGTTGTTTTTCAATACGGCTTCAATGCGTGGTTTAGCAGCTTCAGGAGCGGTTTCAACTGTGTGTATGGTTAAACGTGACATCTTTATGACCTTTTTTGTAATAAAACGAAGTGGACATGATAAGCCATTCGTTTTTGTTAGAAAAAGATTAATTGGTTATTTACCGTAAACCAAAAGTTATAAGGCCGTCTGAACGGATTCAGACGGCCTTATCATAACGATTCAACTCATTATTTTATAAAGTTTTTCAGCAGCATAGAAGCGATATCGTCCAAGCCGAAGCCATCCGCATCTTGAGCCGTGCCGTTAGGCGTGGCTTTATCGACCAAGTCAGGCAATACTTTTGCCAACAAATCGCCTGCTTGACCGGCATCTACGCCAAATTTTTGCGCGATTTGGTTTACCGTATCGCTGCCCAACGCATTTTGCAGGTCGCTGCCGGACACAGGCAGATTGCTGGATTGGTTGGAAACCCAGCTGCTCAGGGCATCGCCCAAACCGCCTTGTTGCAGTTGGTTGATCAGGTTGCCCACGCCGCCTTGCTGTTTCACCAAATCCATCGCCATATCGGTCAGAGAACCTTGTGCGCCGTTTTCGCTGTTGCCACCCAACATTTGAGTAGCTGCATTCAAAAGATTGTCCATGAGTGCCATGACTTTTTCCTTGTATTTGTGTCTAAAAAAAGAAAACGGAGTGTAGCAAAATTTGCGCTGAAAAAATCAGGCTTAACCAAACTAAACTTCTTTTATCCCAAAGCCGTAACAAAACAAAGGCCGTCTGAAACCAAGTTTCAGACGGCCTTTATAATGAATAATGCTATTCTTCGCGGCCATTGAAATACTCTGCCGCGCCACCTTCGAAAAACCCTTGCAAAATCGCCTGCGCCGCTACTTGGTCAAGTACGGATTTTTGTTTTCGGCCAAATACTTGTGCTTCTGCAAGCAGGCTTTCCGCGTATAGGGAAGACATCCTTTCGTCCACCCAATAAACCGGCAAATTAAAACGTCCGTGCAAACGGCGGCCAAACTTGCGGCTCAAACGGGTCAGCTCATGCTCCGTGCCGTCGGTATGCGTCGGCAGTCCAACCACAAAATACTTGGGTTGCCATTCTTTGACCAGCTTGGCAATGGCCTCAAATTTCTCATCATTGCTGTTGCCGGTTACCGTCGCCAGCGGATGGGTCATGCCCAACTCGGCATCCCCCTGCGCCACGCCGATACGCGCCTCGCCGAAGTCAAAGGCCAAAACCGTGCCTTTTGGTGCATCAGGCATGGCCGACTCCTGAAACCAAGGCGTTCGGATTGACGCCCAATTTTTCAAAAGCGGCGGCATAACGGAGTTCGTAAGGGACATCAAAAAGAATATGCTCGTCCGCAGGGACGGTCAGCCAAACATTTTCTGCCAGCTCTCGCTCTAACTGCCCTTTGCCCCATTTGGAATAACCAATGCTGATCAAAGCCTTATCAACCGCACCTTCTTTAGACAAGTTTTCAATCACATCGCGCGAAGAAGTCAGCGCGACGTTATCTGTTACCACCATACTGTTTTGCCAGCGGCCGATCGGCGTATGCACGACATAGCCGCGCTCAATTTGAACCGGCCCGCCCATCATCACGTTTTCATGTTGCAGGCGCAATGGGATATTGCGGTCGGCGGCGGCGAAAATCATGTCCATGGTAATCGGCGAAGGCTTGTTGATGATGATGCCCAGCGC
>NZ_JBQCVF010000070.1:0-11246 GCF_051962515.1 Neisseria sp. P0009.S007
GGCGGCCAGCAGAAATCGGGGACGGTAAAGACAACGCGGAATTTGCTGCTTTTACGGGCGATTTTATTGACGGCCATGGGGTGCTTTACTCCAGAGATTGGATAGTGATATAGAAGAATAATATCTATTGACTGAATCTTACTTTATTTATATATGAAAAGAAAAGCGTAAAAAGGTTATCTGAAAAATTTCAGGTAAGCTTTTTGTAAAAGTTATTGTACGACTAGGAGAAACAGGAGTTAACAGGCTTAAAATACTAACATTATTAATTTAACATAATATAAATTATTTTCTTTTTTCCTATTCTTCTACAAATTCCGCTTATTGTTCCTATATGTCAAATGAGAATTAGTGATACTCTAGAGAGTGTGCTCATAGTACTCCAATTTTTAGTATAAAATCAATAGGTTTTAAGAGAAACTTGGCTATTTAATTTTACCTTACCTCTACTTCCTAATTTATTGTGTAGTGGAGTAGGAGAGATATAAGAATACCAAGTACCATCAAACTCTTGTGAAACAAGAAAGTGTAGGGGATAGCTAATTTATACTGCAAAGGCCGTCTGAAACATTAAGTTCAGACGGCCTATTTGCAAATTTTTTTAGCAAGTTGATAAGTTAAACTGTAAGAAATTTGCGAGTTAATCACATTATGAATATAAGATAATAATCTTACAAGAGATCATCTGGCTGACCTTTAATTTCAAAACCTATGCTCTATTTTAATTAGAAATTCATTCCGTTTATAGCGATTTAGCCAGGACGAGCTTTTGTTGTCAGTGTGTTTTACGGTGAGGATGGGTACGAAGCCGCGGAGGAAAGGGCGATCGAATTTGATGTCCAACTGGTAGGTGCGTTCGAAATCACGGCGGCGGGTTTCCAGCCAGGCATGGTAATCCTGATAGGCTGTTTTGCGCCAGATTGCCTGAAAGGTGGCGTCGATGCCGGATTCGAAACGTTTATTGACGCCCGCGCGCAGGCCGTGCCGGCGGTAGGAATCCACTTTTTCGCGGCTGTTTTTGCGCAGGTAGTCGTAGCCGCCGAATACCAGCCAGTCTTTCGGCAGGGCGTAGATGGCGGTGGTGAACAGAAGCGTCTGCGGGCCGTTGAAATGTTTTAATTCACCGCGGTAGCGGTCGTATTTGTGGTCGAGCTGCACGCCCAGCGAGGCTTGGTCGGAAAAGGTGCGGCTGTATGCCGTGCTGATGCCGGCGCTGCTGTCGCGCAGTTTCCCGCCCGACCATTCGTATTGCACCTGCGGGCCGATACTGAAGGAATGGTCTTTGCTCTGAAAACTGTAAGCGGGGCTGACGTTGATATTGTGTTCGCCGTATTCTTTGTTGCCGGGATAGAGCCGGCCCCATGCGTAGCCGCCCAGTTGCAGGCCGTGGTGGCCGTTGAGCGAAATGCGTCTGCTTAAGTTGGCTTCATATACCCACATCCGGTTTTTCAACGCATCGGGCGCGTAGGCGTCAAGCTGTTCGTTGCGGCAGGACAGCATTCCGGCATCGTCCAGAATCGGCTGCCCGTTCGAATCGAAACCGCAGCTTGTCTGATTGCGGACAACCGTCGTGCCCGACGACTGGTTTAAGTTGGTGTCGTAACCCGCGCCGAACGAAACCGAGCCGCTCCACGCATCGCGTTTCTTCAAAGCGTCGGCAAACACTTTGATTTTCTCATTGACGGCGGGCACTTCGGGAATATCGATGCCGTCGAACAATGCCGCCGATTCTTTGTTTTGTTTGTCTATAAACAGCAGCCGCGCCAAATCCAGGCGGCCGCGCAGAAATTCGGGATTTTTGCGGTAAAGCTCGCGGTATTTCGCCAGCGCGGCCTCCAAATCGTCGCGGGACACCGCCTGATTGGCCTCGGCAAACAGCACTATATCGGGGTCGTAATCATCCTGACGGCGGTAAATGTCTAACAGCCGAGCCGTTTCCTCTTCGTTTTGCGCGTTGACCGCCTTCATCAGCGACAACGCCAAATCTTCGCCGTCCTGCACTTCTCCCGCGCCGAATTCGATCGCCGTATTGTCCGCTTCGTTCCTTTCCTGCTGAGCGCGGCGGAGTTCCGTTCCCTGTTTGAGCTGCATGAAGCGGTCTTCCCTGTCGTCGGCAAACGCGTGGGGCAGCAGGCTGATAAAAAAGGGAAGGAGCAAAAGGCGTTTCATAAAATTCTTTCCTGTGTATCGGGCGGCTTTGTTTTTCAGACGACCTTTTCAAAGAAAAACTGACATTTCATCTTTACCGGGCAGAGCATTTTTTTATTTGAATGACGGGTCGTCTGAAAATGAGCTTCTCAAGCCCATCGAAACAGCACGCCTTCAAACTCACGGGCCGTTCGAAAAATACCGGCTTAAACGCATTGCGAAGCCCGATATTTCCGAACGGCCCTGTACGATGTGCATTGTGTGTCGGATGATTTGTGTTTTATAGGCGGACGGAATGGGAAACGACAAAAACCGTCCGCCTTATCGCATTATGATTCATTATTTGCCGATTTTCGTACCGCCAAAGGCAGTGTTATAGGCATGGTTTCGACCAAAATCAGCCACGCCCGCAATCGCTGCGCCTTGATTGCCGAAGAAATGACCGTGGGTCGTACCGGCCACTTTGTTTGCCGTAGCTGTACCGGAGAAGGAAGCCTGAGCCGTATTAATCGTGGCATTGTTGATGGCGACATTCAAACCTGCGCGTTCCATTTCTCCGTTCAGCGTTCGCTTACCGAAATCAGCTTTCAACGTACCGTTTAAGAGGGCTGTATTTTGCGTATGATATTGGTTGATACCCTTAACCGTATAAGTGGCAGTACCCGTAGTCGGCAGATTGGTGGTTCGACCCGTGCCGCTATAGAAGGCAGTGTAATTCGTACCTTTTGTACCGACAGCCGCACCGGAAGGAACGGCAGACCAGTCGCCGAAGTAAACATCCATATTACCGACTTTAGAATAAGATAAACGGCCTAAATGGGAATGGTCGGGCATTCTTGGAATATTGTCCCAAACAATACCTTTCATACGGTACAGATTCGCGACCGTAACGCCGTTTTTGTCTTTACCCAAAATACCGTGAGCGAACGTTTTGACAAAAAATCGATTTGCCGTCGCATCAATTTTGGCAAAAGAAACAGGCTTGTTATTGGCAATACCTTTCTCTGGAGTTCCTGAGACAGCCTTGTTATCACTAACAAAAATGGAAGCTTTACCTTTATGCTCACCTTCGTTTTCAAGAGTAACACCAATATGCTTTACCCTTTCGACTTGAATCGATTCGGTCGTCGCACCAGTCGGGTTGGCTTGAAAACCTTTAGGCAGTGCAAACACAGAAGAAGCGGCAAACGCAACACTCAATACCGCAACGGTTTTTACGAGTTTCATAATTCACTCCAAAATAAAGTTTTACAAAATCAACGAACTTTCTCAAGAAGAATCTGAATCAAACTTACAAATCCGCCCTCTTGGAAAAGTAAGGTAAGTATATTCCTATTTTTAGGAAATAGAAACATGAATTATTATCATTTCTGAAAATTTACACTTCACTAATATCAGAGTTTTGATAATTGTATTTAGAAACTATTTTAGAACTTGCCCGTAATCCCTATCCTGATGGTTCTGCCCGGTGCAGGCAGGTAAGAACGGCTCATCGGGTCGAGGTAGTAGCGGTTGGTCAGATTGCTGCCCACAAGCTCGGCAGTCAGGTTCTTGCCGATTTTATAACGCAGGTAGGCATCCCATACCGCAACAGGCTGCCAGCGCATATCGTTATGCTGGGGCTTCATATTGTCATTCTGATATTTATTGCGCACATCGTAGAATGGCTGCCAAGCATCGTTGCGGTTTTCATAGACGCGGCTGTGGTAATGGAGGCGCACGCCTGTTTCCAGTTTGTTGGCAAGGAAACGGCTGCCCAATTCGGCATCAATCGACCAGCGTGGTTGAAGCGCGCTTGCCAGATAGCCCGAATCGGTCAAGCCGCCGTGGTTGCAGACAGGACGATTCATAGTCTTACCGTTTTTCACAAAATAGCTTGAATCAACCATGCCCTCTGTTGCGGATGTCCAAGTGAAATTTTCGTCGCACATTTTGTTTTTCAGGCTGCGGAATACGTTCAGGCTGCCGAAGACGCGTCCGGTATCGAAGCGGGTGGACAGCTCGGCACCACTGCGGATTTGTCTGTCGAATTGTTCGAATTCGAGATTGCTGTCCCTATCGATAACGTTTTCGGTCTTGTTATGGAAGTAATTGACGCGGAAATCCGCTTTTTTCATTTTCGGTAACAGCCCCGTCAAATCATGAATATAGCCCACTTCCCAGTTTTTGGCGTGTTCGGGCCGCCAGCCATAGCCCATGCGGTTGAATGAGCCGGCGGCGGTAGAAAAGCCGTAAGTCCCTTCAAAAATGCTGGGGTAGCGCAGGGTTTCGGTATAGCGCAAATAGGCGCGGCTGTAATCAGTAAAATTGATGGTGGCAGAAAATGCAGGTACCCAACCGCTGCCCTTCTGCTTCATTGCCCTCTGTCTTTCGGCTTCGGTCATTGGCGTTGTGTAAACACTTGCACTGGCTGCGTAGTATTTAGGTACAAATTGCGGACTGTCTGGAATAGACGGGTCATATACAGGATTGGCGACTTTGGTGTGCAAATCAGGAATGCTGCCATTGGTAAGGGGATGATCCTGCATATTCAGACGGCCTTTATCGTCTTTCAACCAATAGAAATCCACCTTTTCATTAGGATTGACCCATTTTTCGCGATCATCTGTCAAAGTCGGAATATATTGCGAATTGACTTGAAACGAAGTCAGGCTAATTTGTGCATGTTTTTTTCTTTGTTCTGCGTATTCCTCTGTTTCATATAAAACTCCATAATCAAGACTGCCATTCGCCAAAGCATCGTCAATTGCCTTGTAATCCGCGTATTCTTGCGGCGTGGCAACCCTGCCGATCGAATATTTTATTCCCCTGTTCATTTCTAACGGATCGCCGGTCTTATTCGTGCCGCTTTCCAAACGTCTGCTTTTATCCTGAAGTTGGAAATTGGTATATCGCCCACCTGCCGTCAAAGTCAGCCAGCGGAAGGGTTCGTAGCGAAAATTAAAGCCCAGATTGTATTCACGCCGCTTGCCGTTGCGAGGTACACCGTATTGGTTCAATTCATAATTTGCCCTGATGGTGCTGTTTTCGAGTTCTTCCCGATATTTGTCGTATCCTCCCCGCTCCAGCTCGTCTGAAAAATCATTGCGCGATGTCAGTTTTTCATTTTGAAAATCGCCCATCAAAGTCAACGACAGTTTGTCGCTCAATTTCATACGGTTGGAGAATTGAAAGCCTGTACGGTTGTTACGGGCGTAATAGGCGTTGCCTTCAATAGTGTTGAACCTGCCGTTTGTATTGGGCGTTTCGGGTTTGGGCGGTTTTGGGACTTCAAAACCTGCATTCAGCAATTCTTGACGCTCTTCAGGCGTAGCTTTTTGCCATCTGTCGTACTCATCCCATGCTATTTGAAATTTGTTGTCCTCATAAACGGTATCGCCGGGTGAGCCACCTGCGGTATTGGTTTTGGATTTGGTGCGCGTTGTCCAAAGCGTGGCATCGAAATCTATCCAACGGCTGCCCTCGGGCTTCCACGAATAGTCGATATTGTAGGAACGCTGTTTTACCCATGCCTGCGGCCATTCGGCAATTTTGTTGAGGACGGACGCATCCCAACTGATGGGGCCGATAATGCGCGAAGGCATAATTTCGCCGAACGTGGAATCGGTATGGCGCAGGCCGAATTTGAGCGTTTGGCGGTTCGGCAGACGGAAGGTGGTTTTACCTACCCATGATTTGGTTTCGAGCGAGGTATTGCTGACTTCCCCGCCCGGATGATAAAAAAGTCCGATTTTTGAAATATCGGGTGCGCCCAGCATGTTTTCACTGCCGAAAAATTTCTCACCCTTGGCAGCGGCTTCTTCTTTACGACGTTTCAATTCGTCTAAAGTTTCTTGTGTCCAAGGACCGATATAACCGTAGCGTTCCGCGCCTTTTTTGCCGGAAAAATAATTGCCTTTACTGCGGTAGGCATAGGCAAGCATGGCATCGAAATTGTCCTGCTTGGTGGCGGCGGCAATGCGGTAGGCTTTATCCTCCCCAAATTTATTGCGTCCGTTGAAACGCTGGTCGATTCGGTCGGTATCGTCAAAAAACGAACGCCAAATACCACCCGTCGCTACTGCGGGAACAGGCAAGGTTCGATAATCGACTGAATGTTCATAAGCATTCTCACGCCTTTTGATGGAATTGTTGGAAGCCTCCGCCTTCACTTCAAAGCCGTATTTCTGCCCTTCGGGGACAATATCGTCGGCATCGATGGTTTTCAGGGCGACGGAGCCGCCTATGCCGCTTTTCATATCACGGCTGAACGAGGGGCCTTTTTCGATAGAAACGCTACTGATGATGTTGGGGTCGACGTAGTTGCGGTTGTTTGCGCCCGCGTAGCCGCGCCAGACGGTAATCGCCTGCTCCGTGCCGTCGATGGTAACGGGAATCCGTCCTTGACCTTGCACACCACGTATATTCGGATCCAGCGCGCCGCTGTTGCGCGCGTCGCCGCTGTACACGCCGGACATACCGCTTAAAAGGTCGGATACGGTGTTGCCTTTGAAGGTTTCGACTTCGTTTTTGCTCTTGTAAAGATTGACGATTTCGCGGGTATAAACGCGGTTTTTACCGATTTCATCCTTATTTCGAGTTCCTTTGACAGTTATGGTATCGAGAATAACTGTCGAATTATCTGCAGCATAAACGGCAGGGACGAAACCAATGGCGGCGATGCAGGCGGAGAGGGTGGTGACTTTGATCGGTTGCATAGAATGAATCCATATAACTTGATTGGTAAGGCCGTCTGAATGAGACAGATCGAATAGATGCGATTACACTCTGACTAAAATAATACAAATAAGTTTGATTATTATTTATAATTTTATGAAATTCTAACTTGTTTTTAATAATATGGAAATGTTTTTTGAGATTTGATCAATAGAATAGGGAGGGGAAGCGGTAGAGATTATTGAGCCGCTATTTCGATTATGTGAGTTATTTCTGACACTGCACCGTAAATTCCGCTATGCCCGGGCAGTCTATTTGGGGCAGAACAAAGTAAGTGTGCAAAGCCATCTGAAGGCGATGTGTTTGAACCTCTTAAAGGCAGCTAACAGGCTAATTGCGCCAGTTGTCACCTTAATTATCGAGTAATGAAGTCGAGTAGGGAGCAGGGAGCCTTAGTACGATACCAAGTACCTTCATATTCCTTGAGAAGAAGTACCTTGTACTAGACATACTTAGAAAAAGTGTTCCGCTAGTTGCAAGATGTGATTTTTTTAAATCTGGAGGCAGGAATCTCATTGTGAACGTAGAAGTTCTTCTTTAATAAGAGAAACAGGAGTTGGCAGGCTAAAATACTAGTATTATGAATTTAACATAATATAAATTATGCGAACCTAAGCTAGCATGATGCAATAGTCTTTTCTGCAAATTATGGCCACAACCAAGCCCATGCGCTTCGTCCTTCGCCTTGCAGCAAAACTAAAGTTCGGCAAGCTGAGGCTGTATTCATGCATTCGAGGCCGATTCCGTAGGCTGATAAGGCTGCAGCAACTTTGGGATGCAGAAATTTTTGTTTTTCTCCTGTACCTATAATAATGACTTCTGGACGGTTTTCTGCTGTTTCAATTGCTGATATAAAAATTTGTTCGTTTAATTCTCCGATGGTTGTTTGAGGAATGATGCTCACTTTGCCATCTTGCCAGCAAATGGGTTCTGAATATGTTTGTTCACCGATTTGCAATATGCCTTGTGAGGATGAAAAAAATGATGCGGTTTCATCAATATGGTTTTCTGTGATTTTCATGGCAATTCCTGTTTTTATGGTAGAACGATTTTTCAGACGGCCTTGGGAAACTTGCAAAAAAAGGTGCAAGATCAAGCAATATCAGGTAGGATTCAACGTTTGACCTTGTGCATTGATGCTTTGCTCTGAATTTACGATTGCAAGCGATTATAACAAGCCTTGGTTTTTCGTGATTATTTTAAAGTATCGGCTCAAAAGGAGACACAATGAAGCCAGTAAATATCGGTCTTTTAGGTTTGGGTACAGTCGGTGGCGGTACGGCTACTGTATTGCAGGACAACGCTGCGGAAATCAGCCGCCGCTTGGGACGAGAAGTCCGTATTTCTGCTGTTTGTGATTTGAGCGAAGAAAAAGCCAAACAAATTTGCCCGAATGCTGCTTTTATCAAAGATCCGTTTGAGCTGGTTCAACATCAAGATGTTGATGTTGTTGTGGAATTGTTTGGCGGTACCGGTATTGCCAAAGATGCGGTATTGAAAGCGATTGAAAACGGCAAACACATTGTTACTGCCAATAAAAAACTACTGGCCGAATACGGCAATGAAATTTTCCCTTTGGCGGAAGAAAAAAATGTCATGGTGCAGTTTGAAGCTGCTGTTGCCGGCGGTATACCAATTATCAAGGCTTTGCGTGAAGGCTTGGCTGCGAACCAAATCCGCAGTATCGCCGGTATTATTAATGGTACCAGCAACTTCATTCTGACTGAAATGCGTGAAAAAGGCAGCGCGTTTGCAGACGTATTGAAAGAAGCTCAGGCTTTGGGCTATGCAGAAGCTGACCCCACTTTTGATATCGAAGGTCATGATGCCGGCCATAAAATTACCATTATGAGCGCATTGGCATTTGGTACGCCGATGAACTTTTCTGCCTGCTATTTGGAAGGCATCAGCAAACTCGACAGCCGCGATATCAAATACGCTGAAGAGCTTGGCTATCGTATCAAATTGTTGGGTATTACCCGTAAAACCGACAAAGGCATCGAGTTGCGCGTACACCCTACTCTGATTCCTGAAAGCCGTCTGCTGGCTAACGTTAACGGCGTGATGAATGCTGTCCGTGTCAATGCCGATATGGTTGGTGAAACCTTGTATTACGGTGCAGGAGCCGGTGCATTGCCGACTGCTTCTGCCGTAGTTGCCGATATTATTGATATTGCCCGCCTGATTGAAGCGGAAACTGACCATCGTGTCCCTCACTTGGCATTCCAACCTTCGCAAGTTCAAGTGCAAAATATTCTTCCTATGGATGAAATTACCAGCAGCTACTATCTGCGTGTTCAAGCAACTGATGAACCGGGCACTTTGGGTCAAATTGCCGCACTCTTGGCCAAAGAAAATGTCTCTATCGAGGCTTTGATTCAAAAAGGCGTGATTAATCAGAGTACTGCTGAAATCGTGATTCTGACTCACACCACAGTGGAACACAATGTCAAACGCGCTATCGCAGCGATTGAAGCTCTGAGCTGCGTGGATGCTCCGATCACCATGATCCGCATGGAAAGCCTGCATGACTGAGCAACAAACGGAAAGGCCGTCTGAAGAGCAACTGGCAGCCAGAAAAAAAGCCAAGGCAAAAATCCGCACCATCCGCATTTGGGCATGGATTATTTTATCGTTGCTGGCGCTGACCGCCCTGCTCTCACAATGCGCGATGAACAAGCCGCAGATGAAGCAAAATGTGGTGGAATCTTGCGTGAAAAACATTCCTTTTGCTGAAAAATGGCAAGCTGATTTGAAGGCAAAAGGTTTGGATGCGCAAAACGAGAAATTGGCTCAAGACTATTGTGTCTGCATGTGGGATCAGCCTTTGAGCAAACTCTCTGACGAGCAAATCCGAAACTTCGGCAAAATCAGTCCTGAGGAGCAACTCAAGCTCTTGGGTGGCGCAGAAGCTTTTGAGGCACGCGATAAGCAATGCGTAGCTGATTTAAAGGCTGATTAAACCAATACCGATTTAAATCAAAGCCTACAAGGCCGTCTGAATAACAGACGGCCTTTCTTATATTAAATAAATAGAAATAAGAATTGATTTCATTATATTTAAAGTTTAAGATAGCTTGGTTAATTGCTTTTCTATGGTTGTTACCATGCGCTACCACTTTCCTATTGCCGTTGATATTTATGATTTTTTGTATACCGGCCGATTTGACTATCTGGAAATCGGACAATCGGCAGAGTCTATTTTGCAGATGTTTCCTGCGCCTGATTGCGTCCCTAAAGGCTTGTTGGTACAAAAAGGCTGGAATATTTGGCTTTATGGCGATATCGAACTGCATTTCTCCGACAATCGGCTGACACAGATTCGTGCTGATTTTCAGCCTAATGCTGCATTAAGCGGCGGCCGTTGGGTAAAGTTAAATCCGTGGTTTTTTGCAAATGGCTGCCTCGATGTTTATGCCGTCATTCAGCGCTTGGTGCAACGCAATATTGACTTTATTAAAACGGAAACGCATACCAATTTAATTTTGCAGTTGCAAAGCGGGGTTGAATTGATTTTTGAAAAATGTCAGGGTATGAAACTTGCCTCGTTCCGCAAACAAAAAGCCTCCCTGCCTCATTGGGCGCGTGAAACGGCTTCTTAAATAAAACAATGCCGTCTGAAAACATTATTTCAGACGGCATTATTAGTTACAAACCATTCAATAATTGTCGGATTTTCGTCATCGCCATAGAAGTCTGTTCATTACAGCCTACAGTCCCTACTCCGCTATCAAAGCAATCAATACTGCTGACACTGCAAAAGTGGGCATAGGCCATTTTCAACTCCCTGGCCAAAACGGCTTCAGGCATACCAGTCATACCGAGTACATCTACCCCATCACGGCGATAACGAGCGATTTCTGCGCGGGTCGGACGGCGCGGGCCTTGCAGGCAACCATAAACGGCGGAGTCGTAAATCGGCACATTGTGCGCTTTCGTGATATTTAATAACTTTTGTCGCAATTCATTGCAATAAGGGTTGAAAAAATCGGTATGGACGACAGGGCATTCTTGGCCTTCAAAAAAAGTATCTTTACGGCCATAGGTATAGTCGATCAAATCGTCCGGCAACACCAAGCTGCCGTTTTCAAAATCAGGATTGATACCGACGACTGAAGAAATGGCAATGATGTTTTCAACGCCTAAAGAGTGCAACGCCCAGATATTGGCGCGATAGTTGATTTCATGCGGCGCGATGGTATGACTGAAGCCGTGTCGGGCGAGGAAAACAATATCCAAACGCCCCAACCTGCCGAACAAAATAGGGCTGCTGGTTAAGCCGTATGGAGTGCGTACGATTTTTCTTTCAGTAATTTCGAGTTCCGGCAGTTTGGTCAAACCGCTGCCGCCGATAATGGCTAACATATAGACTTCCTTTGTTA